>CANQCC010000048.1 GCA_947589635.1 uncultured Clostridia bacterium
GCGATGTTGCGCCAATATTGGAAGAAATCGTACGGCGAAGTCTTTGCAGGATCAAGCCAGACCGCGCCCTTTGCGGTCTTGCCCATCTTTATGCCCTCGCTTGTCGTGAGCAGCGCAAAAGTGATAGCAAACGCGTCCTTGCCCTCTTTGCGGCGAATCAGGTCCGCGCCCGACAGCATATTTGACCATTGATCGTCGCCTCCGCATTGCAACACGCAGCCGTACTTGCGGTTGAGCACAAGAAAATCGTATGATTGCATCAGCATATAGTTGAATTCAAGGAAGGTCAACCCCTTCTCAAGCCTCTGCTTATAGCACTCCGCGGTGAGCATTCTGTTGACGGAAAAACTCGCGCCCACCTCCCTCAAAAAGTCGATATAATTCAAATCGAGAAGCCAATCGGCGTTGTTGACAAGTATCGCGGCGTTTTCACCCTCGAAGCGGATGAAGCGCGCCATCTGTTTTTTGAAGCACTCGACGTTGTGCGCGATGGTCTCCTTTGTCATCATGGAGCGCATATCCGTCCTGCCGCTCGGGTCGCCGACCATAGCCGTGCCGCCGCCTATGAGGATTATGGGACGGTGCCCCGCGTCCTGCAAGCGCTTTGCGACTATCATCTGCATGAAGTGCCCCACGTGTAGGCTGTCTGCAGTGGGATCGAAGCCGATATAAAAGGATTGCGGCCCGCTTGCGAGCAGTTTTTTGAGGTCGTCCTCGAAGACGACTTGTTTGACAAGTCCGCGCTCTCTCAGCTCATCTATGATATTTTGCATAGTTATACTCTCTCCAAGCCTTTTATTTTAATATTATAACAGGCATTCGGACATTTATCAACTAAAAAGCGCAACCCGATAAAGGTTGCGCCCTCTGCGTCGTCGCCGTTACAGCCCCGGCCTTATGCCCGCGAAAGTATCGCGATAGCTGTCGATATATTTTTCAAGTATCGCTATCGCCTCATCCGCCGTATGCACGCCGTACACTCTGTCCTCCGGGATGTTCTCATAGCGGACGCGATGATCGAGGCGCGTGTCCGCCACTCTGCTGCTCCACCCCTCGCCGTCCGCGTACGCAAGCATAAGCCGCTTAAGCGTCCATGCCGTGGAAAGCTCCGCAAGCGTGCCCGAGCCGCCGCCTATCGCGACGACCGCGTCGGAATTTGCCACGATGACGTTTCTGTATATGTCAAGCCCGGTGGCGATGACGATATCCGCATACTCGTTGGCGCTGCCCCTGTCGAATGAGGGAACGATTGCCACCGTGTCGCCTTCGCGGTAAAATTTTGAAGACTTTGCGCCCTCGAAGACCGCCTCCATGACGCCTTTCATGCCGCCCGAAGCGACCCTGTAGCCGTTGTCAACAAGCGCCTTGCCAAGTTGGAAGGCAAAATTGTATTTATTGCCGCCCTTCTCTATGCTGCTGTCGCCCAAAATAGAAATCATTTTTCTCATAGTAGCCTCCTTAGCGCGTCGCTGATTTTATACTGTAATTTTATAATATCGACCCCGCTATGTCAATATTTTATGCAAAAATCGCGCATATCGCCCGCCGCTATTGAAATATGCGCAAAAATTTGATAAAATAAATTGCAGGAGCATATAATGTACGGCCTTATCGCAAGTTTTTATCGGAGGCGCATATGAAAGATATATCTTCACTTCTCAATCCTGTAGCCAAGGCGCTGCCCATGAGCGGCATCCGCACGTTTTTCGGCATAGCCGCCTCAAGAAAGGATTGCATATCACTCGGCGTGGGCGAGCCGGACTTTCCAACTCCGCCCGCGTTTTGCAAGGCGGGGATAGACAGCGTCCGCGAGGGGCGCACGGGATATACCGCCAACGCCGGACTTAAGGAATTGCGCGAGGCGATTTCTTCCTATACGTCTGATTTTATCGGCGTCGATTACGATCCGGAGTCCGAAATTCTCGTCACGGTGGGCGCGTCCGAAGGGCTTGACATCGCCATACGCGCGATATGTTCCGCAGGGGACGAGGTGCTTGTCCCGGAGCCGTGCTTTGTGTGCTATTCGCCGCTGGTAGCGCTTGCTGGCGGGACTCCCGTGCCCATTCCGTGCAGAATGGAGGACGGCTTTAAGGTCACGCCGGAGGAGCTTGAAAAGTATATCACGCCTCGCACAAAGGCGCTCATCCTCGCCTACCCCAACAACCCGACGGGCGGCATAATGGAAAAGAGCGACCTCGAAGCAATCGCGCCCATAATCAAAGAAAAAAACCTCATAGTGATAAGCGACGAGATATATGCGGAGCTTTCTTACGACGGCGTGGAGTTTTGCTCCGTCGCCTCCCTCGAGGGCATGCGCGAAAGAACGATAATCGTCAGCGGATTTTCAAAATATTTCGCGATGACGGGCTGGAGGCTCGGCTATGTGTGCGCGCCGAAATGCGTGTACGACGTGATCTTCAAGATACATCAATATGCGATAATGTGCGCGCCTACGGTGGCGCAATACGTCGCGCTCGAGGCGCTTACAAGTTCCGCCAAAGACAACTTCTCCACCCTTCGCAATATGCGCGACATCTACGACGAGAGGCGGCGCTTTCTGATGAAGCGTTTTGACGAAATAGGCCTGCCCTGCTTCCCGCCAAAAGGCGCGTTTTATGCCTTCCCATGCGTGGAAAAACTCGGCATGACGGGCGAGGAGTTCGCCTACGGCCTGCTCGACAGCAAAAACGTCGCCGTAGTCCCCGGCAACGCCTTCGGCGCCCACTCCGAACACTTCATTCGCATAAGCTACGCTTCCTCTCTCGACGCCCTTACGCGCGCCATGGACCTCATGGACTCCTACATCACTGCCCTTCCCTCCCGCAACTGAAGTCCTTTCCCCCCTCCGCCAAATACAATCCGCTCCCCTTCTCGCAAAAAAAGTCCTCAAAATCTCATCGGCGCAAAGAAGTAAAAAAATGCACATCATGTCGATGTGCAAACAGGCATAACAAATATAAGAATGGATACAACAAATATTACTTCATAAACTGTGTCCGAGCGAAAACCCAAGCACAAAAAATAACACAATATATCCATAATAATTCTGTGAAGCGGGGGGTATCCGTCGCTTCACAGCCCTTACGGGAGTGGTGGCGACGCAGCCGACATCGGGACGAAACTCCCGCAAGCAGAGCGAAACTTATTTATAAGTTTTTAATAAGCGTAACTAACGAGGCACATACTTGTACAAGTTAAACGTTTTCGTGAGCGGAGCAGCGATTGCGCAAAATTCTGCACTCGTTCAGAATTTTCATTCGGCGCAAAAAACCCTCGCTTCCGCGAGGGTTTTGGAGCTACTAACCGGATTTGAACCGGTGACCTCGTCCTTACCAAGGACGCGCTCTGCCTACTGAGCCATAGTAGCATGGCGGACTTTTGAGACCTTTTCACGCCACGTCCGCACTTTTTGGCGAGGTCATTGGCGGAAGCGAAGGGATTCGAACCCCTGTGGGCTTGCACCCAAACGGTTTTCAAGACCGCCTCGTTATGACCACTTCGATACGCTTCCAAGTGCCTAAACAGTATACCAAGAGTTTTGTGGTATGTCAAACGGTATGGCATATTTTGCGCCAAAATTTATTGCGGAGTTTTTCTACCAAGTATAACCCGCAGCAATAAAGGCATTCTTGTCCACAACAAATGTGGTAGACCCGCTTGCGCCTTTAGCGTCGGTTCCGTCCGAAAGCACTACCTCGGTCAATTTTGCGCAGCCTGCGAAGGCGTACGCCCCTATTGAATAGTTTCCTTCCGCCTCGAACACGACTTGTCGCAGATTGGGGAGCGCGGAAAATGCGCTTTCGGCGATCTCTGTTACGGAGCTCGGGATATACAACACCTCGATCATTTCCTTGACGGTCACGTCCGCAAAGAGGCCGCTGCCTATGCGGACGACATCTTTTTCGCCCACTTGTTTGGGGATTATCATCGTATGGTCGTTAAACCCTGCCCCATCCGCATGAAAACCGGTCAGCGAAAGGCCATTATTGTCACCGTTATCCACGCCTGTAAAATATTTTGCCCAGACGTTCCAATCATTCACTTGAAAGCCTGTGCCAACCGTAGATTGGTTGCCTGTCTCGCCGCCGGCGTCCGTCCAGATCGCCGCGGTAGCGCCTATGCCCGAGGCGAGAGCCGCGCACAATATGACCGACATCAGAATAATAGCGATCTTCATGCGTTTAGTCATACTCCGCCTCCCTGCGCCTGAGTCAGCTCGACGGTGAGGGTGAGCTGTGTGCTGAGCAAGGCGATATCGCATTCCTCGTCGATTTTGTTGAAGTATATCTCAAATTTGACAATATAGGTGCCCGGCAGCACGCGCATCGTAAACGTATGGCCGTACGGGTTTACTTCGGTAAAAGCACAGCTATAGTATATCTGATCGCCTTCAAGCGGTCCCATACTATCCGCAGACGTAAGCTCGTTGCTCGCTTCGGGATTGTTCGCCTCTCTTACAAGGGTCATGCGGGTATTGAACTCGTTCTTAAAATCGATTGCGCCGTCATTAAGTTGCGGCTTGTCGTCCACATTCGTATAGTCCGACGTGAGGTGCACGGACGAAAGCGTCAAAAACAAAGTCTTTCTGCCGTCCGCCATGTCCTCGTCCTGAGCGCCGTAATAGTTTATGGAGAAATACAGCACGCCGACTTGCGCATCCTTCGCCAGTTTCAAAGTTTCACTATTGTAGCCGTCTTTATTTGGATACAGCGCGTCTTTATCGACGCTCTCGTCGCCATAATTTCCGGGAGGTACGGAGCCTGCGGGATATGCGCCTTTATTTGCGACCGCGGGGAAAATTTCCCCTGCTAAATCGGAGGTGAGCTCCACGCGCGCCGATGACGCGACCGTGCCCGAATCTATGGTCAGATTTGCGTCGAGTTTTTGGGAAGTGACGTCGCCAAACCAAGCGGCGGTCACCGAGACAGCCGCGACTATCAGCGCGAGGCCCATTATGAGAGATGAAATGATAAGCGTACGTTTGGTTTTCATTTCTTTCCTCCCGCTTACTCGCCTTCTATTTTGACGACGTTCAGGTTTGCGCCGAACGCGAAAGTGGCGTCCATATATCGCGGATCCGAATAGTACATTCCGTCGTCCGCGAGATGCGACTCTTTTCCGAATATTTCCGCCATTTCAGCGGCGCCATAATATTCATTCACTGACAAATCATTGTCGCTTTGCGCAAAGAATTGCGACCAAAACAGTTTTTCGGGCGCAAATATGATGTAAAAGTCAAACTTCTGATCGTTGGCGGCAAGGAAGTTTTTGATGGGTTGCGGATTTTCGGGGAGCGCGGATACTTCCACGCCGTTCAGCGAAGCCACAGGCATCCAAAGTCCGTCCGACGTGCCGAACGCCATTGCGCCATAAGGCGTATACCAGGTTTCGCCCGCTTTTGGAAACAGCAACTTCATCTCTTTTTTCGCCTCGCTTTCGGAAGCGTTTGACAGATTGTAATTTGTTGCGTTATTTTCATCGTGCTCTTTGAAAAACCATGTGAAAGCAAGCGGAATTGTTTTGTTTGAAGGCAGCGCGGTAGTCGTCCCGGGATCTCCTCCCTCGCCCTTTTGCTGATGGTAGATCGCCACGCCTTCAAGCGCAAGCTCTATATCCGTGGATTTGCCCTCTGTGCTTATCTGAAGGGTGCTGACAAAATAGTACGGCGCTTCTACCGTATCGCTGGTAAGTATATTTTCTTTAGGCTTGACAAGCATGTTGCTTTTTATGGCCTTTTGCCCCATGTATGGGATATTGTCCGATTCCGTGCCCTGCGTGCCGAAGCTCAGCACAAACGCGGACTGCGTGGCGAGGTTTATGGACTGCACCGACGCGGTCGTAGTCGTTGAAAACCACGCGAGAGACATGCTGACCATGACGATAGCGGTCACCAAAACAAGCACGGGGATGGCGATCCCAAGCGCAAATTTAATTCGCTTTGACTTTGTCGCAGTGCTCATAGTTTCCCTCACGCGGGCGCGCCCGCGCACTTTCATCATATTATTATAACATAATGAAGGTGCAAGTTCAATATCATTTATCCGTATATCTGATGGGACGGATTTGCCCATTTTGCATATATAGGCGGGGCCTATGCGGCGGGAGTCAATACCCGTATGCCATTTTTATTCGCCCCGCCCCATTTGAAGGGGCGGGTTGATAAGCTCGATTATGTGCGCGCAGTAAACAGCGCCGCCAAATTTGCGTCCGTCGTATGTTCAAACATCGTCGTATTGCCGACGTCATAGAGGTAAATGCTATGCCCGTTCGCGTTTACCTTGCCGAAGAAGGCGCCGGAGTACGTCGTCATCTTGTAGGACGGCGACATGTAGATGTCCGCGGTCAGCTTGAACGTTGCGAAGCGCAGCTCTCTGAGAAGCGCGACGCCCTGTTGATTGGCTATTTCGACAGGCGATCCGTCCGTGCCGTGCGCCGTGCCGACAAGCCAGCTGCTTTCCGACCTGACGTAGACTTTGGCGTTTTTGTCTGCGTATGTTCCGGTATCCGCGATGGTATATCCAAGCAGGTATACGTCGATGATATCCGCAAGGCGCATGCTCTGGTGCGCGTTGGGCACCGAGGCGCCGTCCTCGCCGAAGGACTTGTCGTCAAGCGTATAGTCCGCAAGCGCGTCGTATGTGCCCTTTGTTGTGCTGCTCAGATAGTATTTATTATCTTTGTAGCCGCTTGTCGAGCCGTTGTACAACTCCGTATAGGTCTTTGCCTCCGCTCCGTCGCTGCCCGCGGTGCTCCCGTCGTTCCACACCGAGTTCGCCATATAGACGCAGCCGGCGCCTGCCTTTGTTCCTCCGCCGATGACTCCGCCTACTCCTTCTTTTGCTCCTGTCGCGTAGATGTACATCATCGAGACGATATTCTCCACTGTGCCGCCGTTAAATCCGGATTCTTTTCTGTTTGAGCCTACGGCGCCGCCCACATAGGTGATTCCGTTCGCATTGATGGTGCCAAGCACGATCGCATTGGACAAGACTTGTCCGCCTGTACCTTTATATCCAAGCGCGCCTGCAATTCCGCCCACTGCGGTATCGCTGATATTGCTGCCAGCGCTGACGTTGAAGACGCCGTGCACGCTGACGTTGGATACGCTTACATTGGTGATCGAGCCCGCAAGGCCGCCCACTCTCTTCACGTTGTTTGCGACGACGTTGATGTTTCTCAAGTGAATGTTTCCTACCGTAGCGCCCTCGCTTATGGAGGCGAAGAAGCCCGCGTCATCGCCACTGAACGCCATGATGTTGATTCCGTCAATGACGTAGCCGTCGCCGTCGTACTCGCCCATGAAGTCGCCAAACAGGCTGCCTATGACGGTAAGCACGTCGCCCACTTTGCCCTTGATGACGTTTTCAAGCAGAGCCTTGACTCCGTTAGCGACGCTCGAGCCCCAATCGTAGGCCGTCCCGCCGATAGTCCTGCCAAACATGCCGTTGAGTATCTCGATATCCTCAGCGGTAAACTTGCTGCTGATGTCCTTTATCTGCTTGAACTTGGTGTAGCTTTCGGGGGTGCCGTCCACCTCATCATAGTACACCCAATCGCCCTCATTTACGCCGGCGTACAGGCTCGCGTCTGCGGCGGTGGCCTGAATGACGATGTGTCCCTGCTCGGCGAGATAATCGAAGTATTCCTCCCATGTTGCAAACTGTTCTTCACGTCCTTCTACGGTCGGGATATTTGTGCCCGCTTCGAAGTTTGCCTTGGTCGCTACTACGGTCGCCTTGACGTTGGGCAACGTCGGGATCAGCTTGTTGTCGCCGCTCTTGGAGGCGGAGTAGTAGTAACTTGCGATGAGCAAGCTTGCAAGCGAGCCTATTTCAAACGCGTCGCCCTTGTTGACGAAGTAGCCTATGATAAGCGTAGGTTGATTGGTCAGGTTGTAGTTCTTAAATGCGTCCGCGTCCGCTCCGCTCAAGCCATCCTTCTTGGCAAGCGTTGCGCCAAGTTGCGCGTCACCCGCCCTACCTCTTATCTGAGTGTAGGTCTTGTACACCTTCTTACTGCTTCCGTCCATCTGCCAGCCGTTGGCGACGGCAATCGCCACCTTGCTCCGATCGCCATCGACGATGTCGTTGGAGCTGCCCTCAACGTTCTGCCAATTGGTGTTGTAGGTGTTGTCGGCGTTGGCGTAGCTCTGCATGGTGTTTGCATAGGTCGCCCTGACCGCCTTTTGAGTTATCGTTATGTTTTCGCTTGTCAGGACGTAAGCGCCGCTCTCTGTCGTCGCGTCGAACGAAGAGAACGTCAGCTTGTAGTTGGAGTCGTTAAGCGTAAACACAAGCTGCTTGCCGTCCTTCGACCCGGACACGCCGTTTACAAACGCGTCATAGGCGGCAAGATTGCTGCCCGCCTCGCGGAACTTGGCTGTTATTGTGACGGTTGCGGTCTCCGCCGTCGGGATGCCTCTGACCTCGAAGCCGTTGCCCGCGCGATAGGTTTGAGACCTGCCGTCCGCATGTCCGCTGAAGCCCGCGCCGCCGTAATTGACCGTGCCGTCATAAATCTTGGTGGCTTTGCCGCTCTTCAGATACAGCGCGACGGTAAGCTCTCTTTGCGTGATAGTGGCGTCTACGGTTTGAGTTGTGGGGTTAAGCGTATAGTTGCCTGCCGCGTCGCCCGTAAGTTCGACGGTGTAAGTTATCGTGCGGCTGCCGACGTTTTTGTCGCTGTACGAGGCCGTAAGCGCGTATTGCGTGAAGTTGTCTGCGTCAACGCCCTGCAGTCCGGTGAATTTGACCGTGCCGGGATCATTGACGTCGGTGGTCGCGTCGTACACCTTGCTCTTTTCGCCGCCGTCTATCGTGAAGCTGAGAATCGCTTTGGTTATATCAAATGTAGCCGCTTCCAAGGATGCTATATTGTAGTTGCCGGAGTCGGTGTTACCCGCCGCGTTGGTTCCGCTGACGCCTATATCGCCGACCGTCATGCTGTAGCCGGTGCCAACATTGATCTGCGCGCCTGTAAGCGATATCGTAAACGTCTCCGTATTGCCGTTGCCGTTTGTAAACGTGATAGTCGCCGTGCTGCCGCCTTCGCCGAAGTTGTGTTCAATGCTAAACCCTGTAAACAGCGCGCTGCCATCTCCGCCAAACGTAGGCGTGGCCAACTTCTTGCCCTGATATGCGCCGTTGTACGTATACGAATCGGCGCTATCCCAGTTCAGCGTAACCGGACGAGGCGCTATCGTGAATGTCGCGGATGTGCCCGACGGCGCGCTCAGGCTGTAGTTATTGTTGCTGCTGGCGGTGGACAGCGAGACGGTGTACGTGCCGGCATTGACTGCCATATCCACGCCGGTGCCGCCCACTATCATATAGGTCAGTCCGATGTTTACGCCGCTGTCCTTGGAGCCGAAAGGCTTGACGTTGTAAGTCTTTCCGTCTGAAGACAGCGTAGCGTTGCCGTTGATCGACGTACCTCCATGCGTCAGGTCGATATCCACCGCGTGCGCCTTGCCGTCGTAGATCATATCTTCGGACGCGCTGACCAACGACGCCGTGATATCGTACTTGTCAATAGTCCAATTGATGGTATCGCCGGTGGTGCTTGCCTTCAATGTGTAGTTGCTTGAGCTGCTCACATTCATGACAATTCTATAACTGCCCGCATTGATCGATTTGCCGGTTGCAAGCGTGTATTCTACCGCTTCATCAGTCGGAGTAGTATTTCTTGTGGTATAGTCGCTTCCATTCACGCCTGACGCAGTCCCGATAAAGACTCCGATACCGGAACTTGAACCGGAGCTTCCAAGATTGCCGCTGACCGTGTCTTTTCCGACTATACCGGATATTATTATCTTGATGAGACCTTGTTGATCGGCATTGTAGGTATAATCTTTTAGCGTGGTGGTATTCTGCGTAGTCGTCACATCGCTTTCGGAGCCGTCCCTCTTTTCAACATATGTTACGGTCAACGCCTTGCGGTTGATTGTATATGTCGAGCTGCCCGTCTTAGACTCGTCCGCTATCGTACAATTCGCCGTCCTGATGTCTGTACTTTCGGCAAATCTGGTTATGTATGTGCCTTGTTTCGGACCCACAGATACCATCAAATAGGCTTGCGTATGCGATTTTTCGTCAATTTTGACATTCGAGACGTTTGTCAGCATGACATCCGTAATCGACCACGGGTCAGTTACGCCCGTCGTTGTAAACTTCAATCCCTCATATTTAAGTTCTTCAATAAAGCTGCTCGTGTTGGTAAACGGCGCGGCAGAAGTTATGGTCGCAGCTCTGTATGTGTGCTGTTTTCCGTTATATGTGTCGCTTCCTGGCTGCGCCCATGCAAACGTGAACTCGTTCGGTTGCATCTTGAAGAAGCCGAACATATGCACATGCTCAAGATCGATTGTGTTTTCGTCCTTTTGGGGTTTTGACAATCTGGCATATAACCCGCCGTCAGCTGCTTCGTTAAGTTTTTCGCCGTGATACTTATCGCTGAATGCGTCCGAATTGCCCGCAAGATAGTAGTTGCCGTCCGTTGTGCAAGCGTACGTTCCGTTTTGATCATCCACATCCCACGTGTTTGTTGCGATGTTATAAGTATACTTCTGATACTCGTGAGTTGTGGTTGTGATAAAGCCGTACGTACCGCGATTGCGCAAGCCGGATACGCCAAATTTGGATTTGTCCCACAAAACTTGGATATTGACGCTGTTTGCAGGGCTGTTGCCGTCGGCGTTTGTCACAGGCAGATTGTCTAAGGCATATGCCTCGTCCATCTTGGTAGTCAAGTGGGCAAATATACCGTTCGTATCGGAATCGAAGAACAAGTACATGCCAAGGTAGTTGACCTGTTTGCTTACATAATCTTCTGACGTAGCGGCTGTCCAGGTCTGACTTCCAACGCTGAAGCTGAACCAGAATTTCTCGCTGCTGTACGTCTCGTCTCCATAGTATCCAAACGGATTTCCGTCGTTGGGATATGTTATCAACACTTCGGCGGGGGTGATCTGGTAGGCGAAATTTATGGAGCCTACGGGTTTGGGATCGCCGTTGATGTCATAGCGCAAGACGAGCACGGCGCCCTCGTATCTGCCCGCTTTCGTGTAGTCCGTGCCGCTTATGGGGCTGTCATTGAACTCGGTATAAACCACGCCATAGGCATAGCTCCCTGCCGTGCCGGTGGCAGAGATGTCGGCGACGGACGGGATATCCTTGAAGACGGGATACTTTGTCGTATCTATGACGGGGACGGTGTTCTGTCCGTCGTAAGTCT
>CANQCC010000049.1 GCA_947589635.1 uncultured Clostridia bacterium
GCGCAATATCGCTTCGCTGACCGCGTCGACGGCCTCGTCCTGACCTATGACGCGCTTGTGGAGCTCGTCGCCGAGGTGCAGGAGCTTTTCCTTCTCGCTCGCCATAAGTTTCGTCACGGGGATGCCCGTCCATTTGGACACTATTCGCGCGATTTCATCCGCGGTGACCTCGTCGCGCAGCAGCTTGCCTTCGGGTTTTGCTTCCGACTCGCCAAGTTTCTGCTGCAGAGCGGGCAGCTTGCCGTATTGCAGTTCCGCCGCCTTGCCGTAGTCGCCCTTGCGCTGTGCCTCCTGAATTTGCAGGTTGACGGCGTCAATTTCCGCCTTTACGTCCTGCACGGAGGTTATTGCCTTCTTTTCGTTTTCCCATTGCGCCTTCATGGCGTTGAATTTATCGGTCAGGTCGCCAAGCTCCTTTTTAATGCTTTCAAGCCTGTCCATAGACAGCTTGTCCGTCTCCTTTTCAAGCGCCATTTCCTCAATTTGCAGTTGCATGATCTTGCGGCTTATGACGTCCATTTCGGTGGGCATGCTGTCTATCTCCGTGCGGATGAGAGCGCACGCCTCGTCAATGAGGTCGATGGCCTTGTCGGGCAAAAATCTGTCCGTGATGTAGCGGTCCGAAAGCGTGGCGGCGGTCACTATAGCGCGGTCGTGGATGCGCACGCCGTGGAAAATTTCGTAGCGTTCTTTAAGTCCGCGAAGTATTGCGATGGTGTCCTCAACCGTCGGCTCGTCCACCTGCACGGGCTGAAAGCGGCGTTCTAATGCGGCGTCTTTTTCGATATACTTGCGATATTCGTCAAGCGTGGTCGCGCCTATGCAGTGCAGCTCGCCTCTGGCAAGCATGGGCTTCAACAGATTGCCCGCGTCCATGCTGCCCTCCGTCTTGCCCGCGCCCACGATGAGGTGCAGCTCGTCGATGAAGAGCAGGGTGCGGCCGTTTTGCTTCTTTATCTCGTTCAGCACGGCTTTTAAGCGCTCCTCAAACTCGCCGCGGTACTTGGCGCCCGCGATCAGCGCGCCCATGTCGAGCGCGAATATGTGCTTGTCTTTGAGGCCTTCGGGCACGTCGCCGTGCACTATGCGCTGCGCAAGTCCCTCCGCGATAGCGGTCTTGCCCACGCCCGGCTCGCCGATGAGCACGGGATTGTTTTTGGTCTTGCGGGACAAAATGCGGATGACGTTTCTTATCTCTTCGTCACGACCGATGACGGGATCGAGCTGCCCGCGGCTTGCCTTCTCCACAAGATCGCTGCCGTATTTGGACAGCACGTCATAGCAGTCTTCGGGGGAATCCGTAGTCACCTTTGAGGTTTTGACTTGAGAAAGCGCCTGCCTGAACCCCTGTTTTGTGACGCCGAGTTTGTCAAAGACCGCCTTAAGCGCCTTGGAGGGCGCGTCAAGTATGGCGGAGAATATGTGCTCCACGCTGACAAAGTCGTCGCCCTCCTTTTCCGCCGCCTTCTTTGCGGAGGAGAGGATGAGGGCAAGCTCGTTGGAGATGTATACGCTTTGGCTGCCGCTGCCCGTCACCTTTGGGACGCCCGCAAGTATCCTGTCCACCTCGCGCAACAGCTGAGGCGCGTCCCCGCCGCACTTTGTCACAAGCTTGGGGATGAGCCCCTCGTCGTCGTCAAGCAGAGCGTAGCACACATGCTCCGGCAGGATCTGCTGATGCGCGCGCTCAAGCGCGAGAGTTTGCGCGTTGTTGACGCTATCTATCGCCTTTTTCGTAAATTTTTCAAGATCCATAAGTTACCTCCTTTCGGGTAGATTGGCAATCTCGTTTGTAGATTGTTAGCAATCTATTCTTAAGACTGCTAAAATTATAAGCCCGCGCCATGGCTTTGTCAAGGGTTTATGCAATATTTATGTCGATGAATATAAGAAAATATCCGCTTTGCGGCGGATAAATTTTGCGAGAAGCCGGATATCGGCGGGGAAGGTCAATTTTCCTTTTTTATGAACAGCGGGGCGAAGTCGCTGCGCGCTATCATGGCGGTGACGGCGGGATAGTCGTATTTGTCCGGGTCGTCAAGCACGGCGAGCGCGACGCTCATCATGCCGCCCGCTACAAATTTTGAGATCACCGTGGCGGGGATGGCAAAATCGTAGGTCTGTTTAAACTTGCCAAGCTGATATTTTATGGAGTTGGCGATGGAGTCGCTTATTGTGTATACCACGCCTCCGTCCCGTCCCGCCTTGAGCATCTTGGTGATGTAGTGCCTGTTGTCAAACACAAAGTCCGCGCCCATGGTCATTATGGCTTTTATGGTCTCGTCGGGGGTTTTCAGCTTGTTTTTCAGCGTGAAGTTGGCGTATAGGGAATCCTTAAGCTCCTCAAGGGCGAAATCAAGCAGATGATACTTGTCCTCGAAGTGCGCGTAAAATGTCGCGCGATTTATCATCGCGGCGTCGCAAAGCTCGATAACGCTTATCTTTTCTATGGGTTTTTCCTGCATGAGTTCAAGCAGCGTGGCGCTTAAAAGTTTGCGCGTGCGGACGACCCGCAAGTCCTCTTTTCCTTTTGGCATAGCCAACCTCCTGCCTGTACATGATAGCAGATATCCATACAGCTGTCAAGATAAAGTACGCGTTGCCTAAGGGTGTGCGCTCCTTGGCGAGCAGGGAAATGAGGGCGACGAAACTGAAAAAAGATTAAATTTTTATACAAAAATTATGCATAAAAATTGCATATTATACATAAATGGCGACTAAATGGCGAGGAATTGGGCGGAATTTTTTATTTTTATGCAAAAATTGGATATCCTAAACAGTTGACATCGGAGTGCGCGAGCTATATTATATATATAACTATTTTTTAATAGCCATAATTCTCAATAGAACGTTCGCTTGAACGTTCTGTCGGGCGGGGGATCCCCTCCCGGGAAGGAGCGTATAGATGAAGACTAAGAAGAGAGCGCTTATACTGCTTGCGGTGTTGGTCGTCGTGCTTACGGCGTGTTTTGCCGTCGCCTGCAACAAGGACGACAAAACGCCTGTCGAACCCGGCGCGCAAACATACACGATGACGTTTGTAGACGCGCTTGTGGGCAGCGACCTTCAACCCATAGTTGCGGAGGCGGGCGCGGACATAAGCGAGCGCTTACCCAAACTCAACGACACGGACAGCTATTATTTTGGCGGCTGGACGGCGGAGCAAAGCTTTGCAAGCCCCTATGTGCAACTGCCCGCGACCATGCCGGACAGCGACGTCACCTACTATGCCAAATGGACGCGCCGCGTCACAATAAGGCCTCAGCTTCAGAAGTTAAGCGCGGATTATCAACCCGTCGCGGGCGAATACGAGTACAAGGAAGGCACGGAGTTTTCCTTTGACATCGACCCCACTCTCACAAGCGTCGACCTTTACAATAACGCGGATTTTAGGGCGCTTGCAGGCGTGGAGGGTTTCACCTTCTCGTATGACAACAATACGCTTGATGACTTCAGAGTAAGCATATCTGCCAAAAACACGGTGGTAAGCAAGCTGAAATACGATCGCGACAGATCTCGTCTGGAATATACCGCAAACATCTCGGGCATCGACGACGACATTTTTAACAATCAAGGCGGCATGTACTATACGGGCGCGAAAGTCACGGTCATCGACTTCCTTTCCGTGCTTGAAGAAAACGATATGTCCCTTCCCATAGGCAGACGTTTTGCGGGCTGGTCCACTCATGCGGACGGCTCCGGCGACTTTGCGGGCGCGGGCGAGGAGATAACCATCGGCGAAGGCAACTATGTGGGCGGCACGATAACGCTCAACGCGGTGTGCCTCGAGGGTTATCGCGACTATGCGCACACCTATGATTATGTTTACATCGACAAATTCAACGCCGATGAGGAGGGCGTGAAGATCACGGGCCCCGCGTACTTTGAAAGATACGTGTCCGACGGCGACAGCTATGCCCTTGTGGACGAGATAGAAGGCACTTTTACGGAGCTGAACATTCTTTATAAGAACTATGTCGGCGAGTTTTCCTTCGAGCTTGAGTCCAGGACAGTGCAGAAGGGCAGATATTATCAGGACGGCCACTTCGCGTACTCACTGTATGGCGCGGGCAACATCACGGGCGATTATATCCTTCGCGATCCCGCGACGGGCGAGAGAGACCCGCGCACAAAGGTCACTATCCTCGACATGTACGGCGGCGCCATTCTGGAGCTTGGCGAAGGGACGAGAGCGCTTGGCTTCGAGGGCGGCGACTTTGAATACACCGGAGACGTTTACGACGTCCCCGCGGGCAGCTATACAGGCGGCTATTGGTGGGACGATGTCAACGAGGACTATTGTTTCTGCGCCCACATTGACGTGGGCGGCACGGACGTCGTGGTTGAGGTCCACTTCAAGCTTGCCTCAAGGCTGAACGAAAAGATAATGA
Source organism: uncultured Clostridia bacterium (assembly GCA_947589635.1). Taxonomy (GTDB): domain Bacteria; phylum Bacillota; class Clostridia; order Christensenellales; family CAG-917; genus CAG-475. The sequence goes on from CANQCC010000049.1 coordinate 4,392, forward strand.
CTTTGCGCGGCACGGAAGCGGGCGTATACGCTTCGAGAGGCATAGAGGACGGCAGGCTTGCGGGCACGCTGGTCATACTTGACGGCTACGGCCAGGCAATGCTTGCGGACGAAAACAACGTCGGCTGGGAAGGCGAATACGACATCTTCAACGAGGAGCTTGTCTATATCCTTGCGACAAGCGACGCCGGCATTACGGAGCCTATCGCGCTGAGAGTCAGCAAGGCTTGCATCAACGTCACAACCGTATTTCTTCCCATCTACAAGTGCGAGATAGGCGACCCCGCCAAGTTTGGATATTACGTAGCGGAAGACGGCAGCGAGGTCTTGCTTGACGGCTTTGGCGGCGCAACGTACGTCGACGAAAACGGAAACGCATATACAAATTGCTCCACAAACTTCTACGGAACGGATCTGCAGACGGGCTATCCCGCTGCGGTCACGGTGACTTCGGGCGCAAAGAGATGGCACCTGATCTTCGACAACGTCGAAAACGTCATGGTAAAGGCGGACGGCTATGTGCAATCCGCAAGGGAAGTTTACATCGAGGGCGAGGAAAAGCCGACGGGCGCGCTTTTCAAGGCGGGCACGCGCACTTACTATACGTCCTTTGGATATAACGAGATTTACGACACCGTCTGCACGGAGGTCATCACAAGCACAACGGGCACTTCCGAAGATACCGAGGGCGGAATTTTCCTCGGCGAAAACGGCTATGCCTTTGCGTACGAGGTTTCCACGGCGGACGCGGTCACGACAAGCGGGCTTAGGCTCAACGACTTAAGTTTCAAGGTGCTTGACGCAACAGGACAAGACGTCGGCACGCTTACGGTTTCCGCTTCCACGGACGGCAAGGCGGGCACGGTCAGCTATGACGCCACTTACGTATACGGCGGAGAGACGATAGAGTTGAAAGGCACGGACAAGACATATTCGTTTATGCACAGCGCGCTGTACATCGACGGCGAGCCCGTGTTTATCGTCGACGACCTTGTTGATCCCACCGTGTGCATAACCAAAAAGTATGAGATGTACTCCTCGGCAAGCATGCAACAGCTTGGCTTAATGTACGTCTTCTGCCACGGCGTTATGGCGTTTCTCAAGAGCGGCACAAGCAACGACGTCACGACGGAAGAGGACAAATTCCCCTTCTTCGATTACGGCGAGCTCATTCTCAATCTCGACCAAGTCACCTATACCATCAACGTCCCCGGCAATCAGTTTATAGTCTGCGCAAGGACGAAGTTCTTTGGCGCTACGGACGAAGAGAAGCAGGAAGCCATCCTCGTCACCCAAAGCGATATGCTTACGGAAGCGTCGATGACCCCCGCCGACCGCGTCTCTGATCAGCTCCTGAGCGTCGACACATTCGGCAACGTCTCATATATGGAGAATGTCGAAGCGAAGGACGAAGACGATATGTTGCTCTTCCACGGATATTATTATCTTAACGACGTGGACGGAGTATACAAATTTGTCGGATATCGTGCGACCGGACAAGACGAGAATAAAAATTTTATCTACGACTTCAACGAGAAGAGGGAATTCACGTTCACGATAAGCTCGCCGACGTTAGGGTCTTACGAATTTAACCAGACCTTCATCGAGGTGTACTACTGCGTGGACGCAGCGACGATAGACGAGGCGCTGTACATCCTGTACATGACCTCCACGCAAAGCGACGTCGCTCTGTATGTTGCGGAGCCCGACGATGACGCGCTTAAGGGTTACGCTCGCGGAGATAAAATTGCCAAAGCGGCGGTCACCAAGGAGGGCGACGTATACACGCTTACGTTCACGGAGAACGAGCAGCCAAAGTCATACAAATTTGTCATAAACGACAGCATCTTCTCCTTCAAGTGCGCCATGCTCGAGTCCGAGAACCTGCTTAGCGGCACCTACACAAGCGGAGACGGCGAATCTAAGGTCGAAGTGGACAAGATGGGGCAGATCACCTACACCAAGGGCAAGGATACGGCCGCAAAGACATATACCAGCTTCTATTCGTCGGACCCCAACCTCAACGAGGGCGTGTACTTCATGCATCCGCTTGAGGCGACGGAAGACTCGGAGTTTGAAGGCCTCAGATTCATGATAGTCGGCGGCAAACTTGTCACCATCGGCGAGGACGACAAGACAAGCGTGTACGACGTCGAAGTAAAAGACACAAATTATGTGTTGCATTATACGGAAGGACAAAATTCCGCCATCCTTTATAATGAGACTGATACGGCAGAAGTTGTCGCCGGCAGCATAAGCAAGGATAGCAACAACATATACACCTTCACAACTACCGCGGAGGCATCTGTAGATTTTGAATCCTTCAGATTCATGATAGACGGCCTCAAGGTGGCGGTCGAAAACGACGCGTACAAGTTCACTTACAACGTGCTTGGCGGCAACTACTATCTTAAGGGCAACAACACGTATTGCTATGCCGCGGGCAGCGTAAAATGCGAAGGCTTCCTGCAGCTTGCGACCTACACGGACGGCGATGGGGCAAACCATTACGGCGCGCTCGTGCCCGACGCGGAGGTCGAAGGATTGATTGCCTTCATCATCGTCAACGACGAGGGCGAGCAGGAAATCGCATACTACTTCCAGACGCAAGAAGACGACGAGCTTGCTCTGCGCGGCGACGAGGCGGGCGTCGCAAACGAATGGATCATGGCGATAAGCAGCGTCTCCGGCGCTCAGATGGACCTCGACGGTTTCGGCAAGGTCCGCGCAAGGCACATCGACGAGGATACGGAGGAGTTGACCGAGTGGGAAGACATCGGATACTACTGGATCACCTCGGAAGCCGACTACGATTATATCCTGATAAACAAACAAGCTGTGGCGTTCGATGAAGCCGGAAAAGAAAAGTACGACCTCAAGTGCAGGCTTTATCCTCTTGTGACAAGCAGCGGCGAGTTGCTTTACGGCTACACCCCCTATATCGAGCAGCAATCAGGCGCGATCAAAGCGGACGACGGCACGATAATGCTGTTCGACGGCTATGACACCATAGAGCTGATCATCTCAAGCATAGGCAGGCAAGAGGACGGCTATTATTACGACATCACCGGCACTGGCAAGATATTCCTTGTCATGTCCACTTCCGTGACCGCCATGTACGCGATCGACTTCCCCACAGAGGGCGCAAGCGAAGGCGTGATAACGGCAAGGCGCGTGTTCTATATGACGGCGGACACCAACATCGAGCTGCATATGTACAACAAAGAGGACACGCTTGCAAACGTGGTCAGCGAGAAGACGCATGAGCCTCTCGTGGTCCCCGAAGGTTATGACGGATATGCAGAGGCAGCATGGTTCTCTTCGGACAGCACCACGGCGACCGACTCCTGCATAGGCTTCTACAAGCTGTCGAAAGAGGGCGACACGACTATCGTCACCATCACGTTGATCGACACAAACGGCAATCTGATGAAAGAAACGGTCGAATTTGCCATCTACGCGGACGGCACCTGCAAATACCTGTATTGATACGCTAAAAAGCGGTCGGGCGGCGCAAAAGCGCCGCCCGTTTTTTATTCTGCGGAGCGCGCTAAGGTTAAATTAAAAATAAGTTGAGAATTATTGTATAAAACAATTGACATTTTCAAAATAAGATTGTAAATAAACTATAGAACATATATATTTTATATACAATAGGCATGCGAAGGCATGCGCCGCGGTTGCGGCAGGTTGGAGGTTATGGCAAGACGCGAAAGAATTACGGTTTCTTCCCGCGACAGGGACGTCCCCAGGACGAAGGGCGGACTTAAAAAACTTGTTTCCTGCATAGGCGAGTACAAAGCGACGTCGATATGGACGTCCGTTCTCGTCGCGCTCGAAGTGGTTTTCGAAGTCTTCATTCCCCTCGTCATGGCGCAGATAGTCAACGTCGGCATGTCCGCGGACAACTCCGGAAAATTTACTTTTATGCTCGAGCTCGGCAAGAGCAGCACTCCCGTTTTCACTATGACAAATCGCGTGAGTTTTATCGTCGTGTGCGGCGCTCTTATGATAGCCATGGCGATAATTTCGCTGTTGTGCGGCGTGTTGAGCGGCAAATTCGCCGCCACCGCCTCCGCGGGATTTGCAAGTAATCTTAGGCAAAAGCTGTTCTATAAGGTGGAAAATTTCTCCTTTGCCAATCTCGACAGATTCAACACCGCAAGCCTTGTGACAAGGCTGACGACGGACGTCACCAATATGCAAAACTCATACATGATGATAATCCGCATTATGGTGCGCGCGCCCTTTATGCTTATCATGGCGCTTTGCATGGCGATATCCATAAGCCCGGACCTCAGCGTGATTTTTGCGATCACTTTGCCTCTTCTTGTCATCATGCTTATAATCGGCATAAAACTTGCCTTCCCGCGCTTTGAAAAGATGCTGCACAAGTATGACGATATGAACGAGGTGGAGCAGGAAAACCTCATCGGCATCCGCGCGGTCAAGGCGTTCGTCAGAGAGGACAACGAGATAAAGAAGTTCAAAAAAGTCAGTGAGACGGTGCAAAAATTGCAATTCAGCGCCGAAAAAATAATCGTCATCGCATTTCCGTTTATGCAGCTGCTTGTCTATGCCTGCATCATCTTCATAATGCTCTTCGGCGGCAAGGACATCATCGACAACGGCAACGGCACTCGCGGAGTCGGGCTTGAGATGGGCGACCTCACCGCGTTTTTAAGCTACGTCCTTCAGATCCTCATGTCGCTTATGATGCTCGCCATGACGCTTATGACCATCGTCATGTCCCGCGCTTCATACGCGCGTATAGTCGAAGTGCTCGACGAAAAGATAGATATCGAGGACAAGCCGGACGCAACCGACGAAAGCCCCGCCGACGGAAGCATAGACTTTGACAATGTGGACTTCTCCTACAGCCGCAGCGCGGACGTGCTCAATCTTGAAAACATCGACCTGCACATAAAAAGCGGCGAGACCATTGGAATTATCGGCGGCACAGGCTCCGCAAAAAGCACTCTGGTGCAGCTAATTCCGCGCCTGTACGACGTCTACGACGGCGCGGTCAGAGTCGGCGGCAAGGACGTGCGCGACTACAAGATAGAAAATCTGCGCGGATCCGTGGCTATGGTCCTGCAAAAGAACGTGCTGTTCAGCGGGACAATACGCGAGAACTTGCTTTGGGGCAATCCCGACGCCACTCAGGAGCAGATAGAGCACGCCACAAAGGCGGCGCAGGCGCACGACTTCATAATGTCCTTCCCCAAGGGCTATGAAACCGACCTCGGACAGGGCGGCGTAAACGTCTCGGGCGGGCAAAAACAGCGTCTCTGCATAGCCCGCGCGCTTTTGAGACATCCCAAGATCATGATCATGGACGACAGCACAAGCGCCGTGGATACCGCGACGGACGCCGCGATAAGGGCCGGCCTCAAGAAGGAATTTGGCTACACGACCGTGCTTATCATCGCGCAGCGCATCTCCTCCGTGCAGGACGCTGACAGAATAGTCGTCATGAACGACGGCAGAATAAGCGCCGTCGGCACTCACGACGAGCTGCTTGAAACAAGCGAGATCTATCGCGAAGTCTTCAACTCCCAGCAAAAGGGCAGCGCAGACGACGAAGGCGATATTTTACCTGCTCAAAGCGAGTTGACGAAGGGCGAAATTTGCGAGGATACGGCCTCAAGAGCCGACCAAAATAACGCGGAAGGGGGTGAGCAAAATGGCTGATGAGATCAAAGATCAGGACATAACGACGCAGGACTCGACCGAGCTTGTTTCTCAAACGGCGCGGGCGCAAACTCCCGATGTCGATCCCTCCGCGCAGGGCGGGACGGAGCAGGGCAAGAAGAGGTTCCGCGCGCGCTCCCCGCTTGCGACGTTCAAGCGCATACTCAGCTATCTTAAGGGATACAAGCTGCAACTTGGCATATCTATTTTCTGCATAATCGCCAATGTGATTTGCAACATAGGCGGCACATTTATGATGTCCATTATCATAAACAACTACATTTTGCCGCTTTCGGGGTTCGATCCCGTCAACTATCCCGCCAGTCTAGCCGTGCTCGGCTCGCTTACGGGGCTCAAGGCGTTCTTTGGCATAATGGGCGTCATGGGCGCGATATATCTTGCGGGCGCGGGGCTGCACTATCTTTATAACATCCTCATAGTGCGCATAACCTCGCAAGTGCTCCAGCGCGTGCGCGACGAGATGTTCGAAAAGCTGCAGGCGCTCCCCATCAAATTTTTCGATACGCACACCCACGGAGATCTGATGTCGCTGTTCACAAACGATACGGATACATTAAGGGAGCTGCTTTCAAACGGCCTGCCCAACCTCATCACGCAGGGACTTACGATCGTGGGCATGTTCATAATGATGGTCATCTTAAGCCCCTTGCTCACGCTTGTGTCCGTCGTAATGCTTGTGCTCGAGCTGTTCATCGTCAGATACATCGGCGGCAAAAGCGGCAAGCACTTTGTGGGGCAGCAGCGCAAGATCGCCGAGATAAACGGCTATATCGAGGAGCACCTCGACGGACTTAAAGTCGTCAAAGTGTTCTGCCACGAGGAAGCGGAAAAAGCGCAATTCGACCGCCATAACGGCGAGTTGAGATACGCCTCGCGCAAGGCGCACACCTATGCGAATATTCTCATGCCTATACTCGGCAACCTGTCATATGTGTCCTACGCGGCGACGGCGATCCTCGGCACGGTCATGGCGATAAACAGTTTCGGCGGCATGAATTGGGGCAATCTGGTCAGCTTTATGCAATTCTCACGCCAATTCTCCAACCCCATAGCGCAGATGGCGCAGATGAT
>CANQCC010000050.1 GCA_947589635.1 uncultured Clostridia bacterium
GAATACTATGTTGACGGCGGGGCAAGCTATTTTACTTCCGAACAGAAGACGTTTCAGGGCGGAAGCGGCGCGGGCTGTATAAACACTGTGTTCAACGGCTACATTCTTAAGCGGCTGCAGCGAGGCGAGCTTAAACGCATACTCGTAGTGCCGACGGGCGCGCTTCTCAACAAGGATACGCCTCTTCAAAAAGAGACTATCCCCGGGATAGCGCACGCGTTTACGGTAGAGAGCAGGGCATTTTGAAAAGTATTCTAAAATTCGATAAAATTAAGAATACTTATAAATAAAAACAGGCGGTATATATGGATATATTTTTGACTTATCTTAAAGTTTTTGCGGTTGGCGGACTTGTCTGTATGTTGGGACAGATCCTGATAAACAAGACCAAGATGTCCTCCGCGCGCATACTTGTGCTGTACATGCTTATCGGCGCGGTGCTTGAGGTGACGGGCGCGTTTGAGCCTCTGAAGCAATTTGCGGGTTCCGGCGTGACGATCCCCATCATGGGGTTCGGCTCAAACCTTGCCAAAGGAGCCATAGAGGGCGCAAAGCAAAAGGGAATGCTTGGCGCGATAACGGGAGGGCTAAGCTCGGTCGCGGCGGGACTTACGGTCGTTATAGTCTGCGGATTTATATTCGGACTTATCTCGCGCTCTCGCTCCAAGAAGATATAGCCAAGCTATTATGCATAAAAATGTATAATTATTCATAAATTCCAGCTGATTATGCATTTTGAAGTAAGTTTTTTGAAATTTTATAAAAAAATATTCAAAATCGCTTGCATTTAGTTTTTCAAAATGCTATATTGATATCGCAAAAAAAATTCAAACTGTAAAATGCGTTCGGAGGACGTGAAAATGAAATATCAAATTATGTTATCCGTAGTGGCCGCCGTGCTTATCCTTGCGTTCAGCGTCGGCGTATTGATCGTCGCGATGTAAATTTGCGACAAAGCGCAGTTGCGCCCATATCGGGCGCTTTTTCTTTTATTATGGATTAAGATTAAGAAGGTCCGATATGTCGTGCATGCTGAGATACGTATCGGGGACTTTGCCGACAATGACGTTTTCGCACACAAGCACTTCCGCCTTTATGCGCACCGTAGGCTCGTCTATAGGGGTGATGATATTCACGTCCGCATAAACGTCGATATATATCTTGTGCGAGGTCTGATTTATCCCGGCGGATTGAAAGTAGGACACAAAGTCGCAATTGGCAGTGCCTATCGGCACGATTTTTATTGTGACGTCAGGCCCGAATCCCGTAAGCAGCGCAAGTCCCGTGAAAGTTCCTACGGCAATCGAGATGTCCTGCGCGCCTAGCGCGTCCAGATTAGCCTGGGCAAGGTTGGCAATCTCGCGCGCGATCGCGTTTATGCGCGGGGAGTTCGCTCTTATCAGGCTGACGTCCCCCGAGTCGTTATATTTTACGTCGAAAAGCTCGTCGTATGTAAGCCCGTCGTTTATCACGCTTGTAGCGGCGATGTTTATCGCGTTTGTAGCTATCGCGCGCACTTTCGCGACCGAGGTGCCCATGACGGTAGGGACTATGTTTTTGCGGAAATAAACCGTGCAGAAAATGAACGCGGATACGAATATCAGAATGGCAATGACCACTCTTATCAGCTTAGGTTTCATGTCCTCAAGCGCCGCCCTCATACAATAACATATGTTATAGATAATAAAAACTTTAACCGCTTGACTTTTGCAGATTTCAAACCGCAAACGCATAAGTTGCGGCATTTCGCATTCTTGACTATTGACAAACCCAAGAGGCAGTCATATAATTTAGTCACCACAATTCTTATTTATATCATTAACAAGCGCTTAGTTTAGGTAACAAGTGCATTTCTGTTATGCTTGTTAATGAGTATAAGGATTGTGGTGATCTGAAAGAGTGCACTTGTTATATTGAATGTATCATGCGCTCTTTCAGGGCGCATTTTTTTGTATCAATTGCGCTTACAGCGCCAAGGAGGAAATATGAAACAAACAAGAGCCTTAAAAATCCTGCTTATTGCAATGCTTGTGTTGACGTTAATCTTTATGCTTGTCGCATGCAATAAGGACAAGAACAACAATTCGGATGACAACGTCGAGTTGACCGACGACATGAAACAGCTTGTTGAGAAATCACGCGAAGATATCGACGCCGCATTCAATTACTTTTTGACCGCTGTAGAAGAGGGAAATGATTGTTCTTTAGATATCAGCTTTGAAAGTGATTGGATGGATATGAGCGCGTATTTGGAAATAGATGACGAATATTTTCATATAGAGATTTACAAAAGCGAGGCATATGCGCAGAAAGCGTATTCTTCGAAAAGCAGGTTGGACAAAGATGTATTAGTGGGGGACAAAATTATCTACAATAAAGAGCTTTATAACCAAATAATAAAAAGCAAACGCCCATCAAACATTACAAAATTCACGCAAGAACAAATGCAATTTATGGAAAGCAAGTTACATAGAGGAGCAGGAAAAAATGAGGAAGAAACAGAATTAGCATTAAGAGTATATGATGAGTTTAATGATTTTAACTTGCTTTTTGCCGCGTACATAGGAGGCGTGCCCAGTCCTTATTTTCAAGAGGGCTATATGTCGTATAATGAAGCAGATAAGCCCAAATGGGACTCTATTAAAAAACTTATGTCCATCAATTATACGGACGACAGCTATTTTGATATTGACAAAGCCGCGGGAACTATATCATGTAAGGGGATAAGTAAACCAGGATGGCATGTGGAAGAAATTACGCAGTCCATATGGAACGATCAAACGCATGAGTATGAGGAAATATATACAGGGAAATATGAAGCGTTCTACATGGACTTGGAGCCATTGCCGTCTACATTGACAGTGCCTGAAAAAGTGGGCGGATATGGTATTGAAAGCGCCGAAGTTTCTATAAAAGACGGCAATATATTGGAGTCGCTTGTTATCGAAAAAGAGATGAGCGAAGTAAATCTTTATGGCAATATAAAACAGATTACAATTCCCAAGGGAATAATGCTAGATATCAATTATAACACTGCGCTTGAAAGGATAAACTTCGGCGGGACGATGGACGAGTGGAACGCACTGTATGGATATGCAGCCCAGTGGTGGACAAAAGTCACTCAATATGATTATTCGACGGGAGAGCGAGTAGAGGTCACTATAGACGTATCATTCATCGTTGTTTGCACAAATGACAGCATAACTTATCCAAAAGCCTAAGTTATAATGACATCATTAAGATAATAAAATATCGGCAATAAAGGCGAAGGAATTTCCTTCGCCTTTATTGTGGACGATTGTGTACATTTGGCGCAAGTTAAAATATTAAAACTTTCAATTTACAACGCACGCGTACTTTGTTATAATATTTTGTATGGAACAGATGGATATTTTCGATCTTCAGAACAACGAGCAGCGAGTCGCTCCGCTTGCTGAGCGAATGCGCCCGCGCACGCTCGACGAGTTTTTGGGTCAGAGCAAAATTGTCGGCGAGGGGTCGCTGCTTCGTCGCGCGATAGCCGCGGACAAGCTGGGGAGTTGCATATTTTTCGGACCTCCGGGCAGCGGCAAGACTACACTTGCAAACATCATAGCCTCCACGACAAACGCGCACTTTGTAAAACTTAACGCCGTGACGAGCGGAGTCGCGGACGCAAAAAAGGTCATAGAAGAGGCTAAGGACAGGCTGCGCATGTACGGCAAACGCACATATCTGCTCCTCGACGAGTGCCACCGCTGGAATAAGGCGCAATCGGACAGCGTGCTACAGGCGATAGAACAGGGATATATCATATTTATAGGCTCCACCACGGAGAATCCTTTCGTATCCATGACGAGGGCTATCGTGTCGCGGTGCAGAGTCTTCAGTTTTTCTCGCCTTTCGGATAAGGACATAGAAGTCGGACTGAGAAGAGCGGTCGCGGACAAAGAACGCGGCCTTGGAGATATGAATATCGAAGTCTCCGATAAGGCAATAGCGCACATCGCGTGGGCAAGCGGAGGAGACCTTCGCACCGCGCTCAACGCGCTCGAACTTGCCGCGCTGACCACTCATGCGGGCGAGGACGGCGTCATCCGCGTCACCGAAGTCGAAGCGGAACAGTCCATACAGCAAAAGTCTTTGAGCGTGACCGAAGACATGTACTACGACATGATATCCGCGTTTATCAAGAGCATGCGCGGCAGCGATTCAAGCGCCGCTCTGTATTGGGCGGAGAGGCTTATCGAGGCGGGTTGTGACCCTCTGCTTATCGGCAGAAGGATAATGATACACGCCTGCGAGGACGTTGGCATGGCTGACCCCAACGCGATAGTCGTGGCGCAGTCCTGCGTCGCCGCGTTTGAAAGGATAGGCTTGCCCGAAGGCAGGATTCCGCTTGCGGAGGGCATTATCTACGTGTCCGAAGCGCCCAAATCCAACAAGGTGGTTGAGGCTCTGTACGCCGCCGAACATGCTGTGAAGACAGTTAAGCACGAAAGCGTGCCCATCTATCTGCGCGATCCCAACTACAAGCCCGACGACGAAGTTGTGAAAGGTTATAAATATCCGCATGACTATGGCGGATGGGTGCAACAGCAATATCTGCCCGACGAGCTTAAGGACGCAAAATTTTACGTGCCCACCGAAAACGGCTTTGAAAAGGTGATAAAAGAGAGGCAGGAAAAGCGAAAATAACTTGCCTCGCCTTAGGCGAGAGTATAATAAAATCGCGCGGCATTGAAAAAACAGCGACGAAGAAACTTAAATTCGGCAACGGCATAAAATTCGTATTACCGATAAATCAAAACAGATCGGATATGAAAATGTCCGAATCTATAAAAATATCAATAAATGAGGAGGCAGGCTTGCCTAATAAGCGGAGAATCTATGCTTGAAATTCGCAATCTGACAAAAGTGTATCAAGGAGGCGCTAAACCCTCCGTGGACAACATCTCTTTCGAGGTGAACGACGGGGAAATTTTCGGCTTTATCGGGCCTAACGGCGCGGGCAAATCCACGACCATCAAGTGCATGGCGGGCATAATCTCCATGACCGAAGGGGATATCGTCATAGACGGAAAGAGCATGCGCGAAAATCCCATCGAAGCAAAGAAAAATATTGGCTACGTCAGCGACGACCACGCGCTTTACGAGGGGTTGACGGGCGTGGAGTACATCAACTTTATCGCCGACGTATTCTTTGTAAGCTCCGCCGAAAGAGAGGCAAAACTTAAGCGCCTTGCGGAAATGTTCGAGCTTGAGGGGGCTTTAAGCAAGCAAATTTCCACATATTCGCATGGAATGAAGCAAAAACTCAACATCATAGGCGCGCTCATCCACGAGCCGAAACTCTGGATATTGGACGAGCCTATGACCGGTCTCGATCCCAAATCCGCATACAACCTAAAACAGCTGATGCGCGAGCATGCGGAAAAGGGAAACAGCGTGTTTTTCAGCTCGCACGTGCTTGAAGTGGTGGAGAAGGTCTGCGACCGCATAGGCATCATCGACGAAGGACACCTTATAACGACTTGCACGCTTGAGGAACTTAAACTTCGCAACAAAGACAGATCTCTTGAGGAGCTTTTCCTTAAATTGACCGACGATGAGTTTTCAAAAAATTTGTATCAAAATGCGGGGCATAGTGAAAATTCCGCAGATATCGTGACGGAAACAACCACGGAGTATTCTAAAAATGACGAAAATTTAGAAGACTTATCTGAAAAATCAGATGGGGAAGGCAAGCTATGAGAGATTTTTTGCTTGTCTTCAAAATCCTATATAAAAACGCGAACGTCAAAAAGGTCGACGCAAGCGGAAAGCGTAAAATATCGCAAAAGATAATCTTGTTTATTGTCGCCCTTCCGTTGCTTTTGATTTTCGGCGCGATAGTCGGCATGACAGTATGGGCGGACGTGCTTAACTTAAAGGATCTGTCTGCGCTTATCACCGCTATAGTGGCTATGGGACAGATCTTCACGCTGATGTTCGGGTTGCACAATGTGATATCCATACTGTATTCGGGGGATGACAGAGCGTTGATGAACTCGCTGCCCATAAGGCCAACGTCCGTATTTATGGCAAAATTTGCTTTGAGTTATGTGCAATTGTTCAAAATATCCTCGATCATAATAATTCCGCTCTCGTTGACGGCGGCAATCACCTACGCGGCGTGCGGAAGGGCGATGTTTTACGCATTTTTTGCGCTGTTTTTTGTCGTAGCGTTGATAGCTCCGCTTCTGCCGCTTGCCGTGATAACGCTGTTTTCGCTGCCGATAAGCTATATCGGCTCGTACCTTAAAGGTCACAGCGTGCTTAAATCCATACTGTCGATACTCATTTATGTGGCGCTGTTTGCGGCGTATATTGCCGTAGTGTTCCTAATAAATTCAAGCACCGAGACTTTGGACGGAGGGGAGAGCGCAAGCGGAGTGGTCTCGCTTGGCAGCTCGTTGTCGGGCATCGCCGCGTTCGGCAGGGCGTTTTATCCCACTAAAGTATCTGTGGAGTGCGCGCTCGGCATAAACGGCTGGGTAAATTTTGGCATATCGGCGGCAATCACAATAGGTATTATCGCGCTTACAACGCTTCTTGCGGCGCTGTTTTTCAAGCGCATAACACAGCGCAGCCTTGAGTCGGCAGGAGACAGAAGCAAGAGTTCCGCTCAGGTCTCATTCAGGCAGAGCGGACATATTCCCGCCCTCATCAAGCGCGATTTTATGAGCCTTATCCGCAATTCGCAGATGGCGCTTTCAAACTTCGCCAACATGCTCTTAAGCCCGGTTTTTATCGTTTTGATTTACTTCTTCACGATAAAAAATATGCAATCTTCAGCCGAAGCCGCCGAAATTTCGGCGCAGGTTGCGGGCGTGATAGGGATGTCTCTCGCTTTTCTGTTTTCGTCCATATATCTGGGCGGAGCAAATATGCTGGCAATGCTCGCGTTCTCAAGGGAGGGCAAGGCATATTATCTCAACAGATCGCTGCCCATTTCTGCTGGCACGCAGGTAAAGGCTAAACTTCTCCTCGCGCTTGCGGCAAGCGGAATAATAAATTTGATCGACTTCATTCTTGTCGTCGCACTGTACGGAGCGGGCATTGTCAACGGCCTGATGTTTTTCATCTGCAGCGACATGTGTATCGTGGGCGGCGTAGGCCTCAACGTCTATGCGGACGCTCGCTTTGGCAATGCGGATTGGAGCACGCGTCAGGAACTTCAGCAGTCTGCAGGCGGCATAAATCGCCTTATTGTCGCGCTTGCATCCGTAGCCGTACCCGTGGTCGGAATGATACTCGGCGTGATACTTGCGGGCGTTGCGCGCGGGCTTTCCATGACGATGATATATCTGATATTCTGGGCGGTGTGCGCAGCCTTATCGGCGGCGTTTATGGGACTTGGACTTGCGCTATCGCTTAAATACGCAGCAAAATATCTTGAAAACTTCGGCGAACGCAAAAGGACCGTGCGCTCGACGCGCGGAGGGTTCAGACCGCCTCGCGGAGGCTTGCTCAGATGATTTTTATCGGAATATTTCAGCATAAAATATCCGATTAGAATACCCAAAATCGCATATAATACTTGAGGGGACAAAATGTATAAACACAAGATAGGACTTGACGTTGGAGACGTGAGGATTGGGGTCGCTGTGAGCGATCTTATGGGGCTTACCGCAAACCCGCGCGAAACGTATGTCCGCAAAAAGGATGATATAGCGGCGGACATCGCATATTTTTGCGAGTATGCAAAAAAAGAGGACGCGGACGCGTTTATTTTGGGACTTCCCAAAAACATGGACGGCAGCGAAGGGCCTCGCGCGGAGGTCACAAGGCAATTTGGCGATATGCTTGCCGCGGCAAGCGGGATCCCCGTGATATATCAGGACGAAAGGTTGACGACTGTATCCGCAGAGCGCGTCCTTCTTGAGGCGGATATGCGCAGGGAAAAGCGCAAACAGGTGATAGATAAGGTGGCAGCCGCGATAATTTTGCAGGCCTATCTTGACAGAGTTTCCCGCACCTTGTAACGTGCTTATCAGTCTCGATTTGCCCGCCTTGTGACGGCGCGAGACAAAATTTTCTTGCAATTTTTGATAATTGTGATAATATATGGCTTAGAAATTATTCGCCGCAAGGCAAAAGGAGAAATATATGGCAGATTTTTTTGACGACGACATCAACGAGCAGGAAGACGAGGATATAATAACTCTTCACAACTACGAAACGGACAAGGACGAGGACTTTTATCATCTTGCCACGCTTGACGTGGACAAGAAGTGGTACATCGTCATGCAGCCCGTACAGCCTCTTCCCGACATCGGCGAAGACGAGGTGCTTATCTATGAGATAGTCACCGATAAAAACGGCGATTCCACCTTCAAGCCCATAGAGGACGAGGCGGAGCTTCAGAAGGTCTTCGACGAGTTCCGCAACGAGCTTGAAAAGCAGGGCTTCGATATCGGCTGCGAATGCGACTGCGAGGATTGTCACCATGATGACGACGATCCCGACGGGGGCAACTGCTGCGAGGGCGGCTGCTGTCACATGCATTGATTGAGGACGAGGCTTGCCTCGGCTGTCGGAGTTTTATGAAAAATAAAATTTTTTCCATACTATCCGCGGGAGCTGTGCTTTTGCTTGCTCTTGTCGAACTTTTTGGTTGCAATGCGGACAAAATCAAGTTGAAATTTACTTTGCAGACTTCCCTTGACGGAAGCGGCTATGTCGTTTCCGCCGCCGAGGGAGACGGCAAAAGTATAGAAATTCCCGAAGAAAACGCCTTTTCAAAGGTCATCGGCATAGGGCAGAGCGCGTTTGAAGGAAAAACCAAACTTGAAAAAGTGACAATACCTGCGACTGTCAAGACGATTGGCAAAAACGCGTTCAAAAATTGCGTCTCGCTTAAGAGCGTCGACATAAAAGGAAACTCCCTTCTTAAAATCGAGCAGGGAGCGTTTGAAGGCTGCGCGTCGCTTGAGTCCATACGCATCCCCGCCTCCGTCGAAACGCTTGAAGACGGCGCGTTCAAGGAGTGTGTGGGGCTTAAAGAGTTCATCGCGGGAGATTCGGGCTCCGACTTGAAAAACATATCGTCAGGCGTCTTTGAGGGGTGCGAAAATTTAAGCCGCGTCGTAGGAAAATTCGACCTGATATCCGACATCGGAAGCGACATAAAAATTAAAGAGATCGCCATCCACGACGACATCGTCTACGGCTTCGGGCAAAGTCTCGATACGCCGTATCAGCCATCCGAAAAGGTTCTGAGCATAGAAAAGATAGAGTTTACAAATCCTGCCGTCAGCATGATAGGCGACTATGCGTTTTCGGCGTGCGCGGGGCTTAAGAGCGTGACCATCCCAAACACCGTGACCTATATCGGCAAGGGAGCTTTCGCAAGTTGCGCGCAGCTTGCTATAACGCTGGAGGAAGGCAACGAAAAATACGACTTAGAAAACGGCGCTCTCTATTGCAAAGACCTCTCGACCCCCGAATACGGATATCTGTACGCCGTGATAAACGCCGCGACGCTTCCTCAAAACATATCGAGGCTTTGCTCGGGCAGCGTCGTCAGAAGTTCGGCGGAAGAGTTTACGCTGCCGGGGACGCTGTCCTATATCGAAAATTTCGCGTTTATGCCGTCTTGCGGGATAAAGAAGCTGACGCTGTTTGACAACGCGAATCTGCATATCGAAAGCAAAGCGTTTGCGCTTGCGCCCGACGGATTCGAGATAAGATTTGTCGGCAGCGCGGACAGATGGGCAAGCCTCTCTCAAAATTCAGACCTGAGCGGCGTGACCGTCACGATAGAAGGATAAAGCGTCAGAATTTATCGTTTATAACAAAAAGCAGCCGATTTCACTTGCATAAGAGGCTGCTTTTTATTTGCAATTGATTTTATGTGCATATGAAACTTAATTCAGCCGCATATAAATCGCATTCACTATCATTTCAAACGATTTATATGAGCTTCTGAGAGTGCAGAATTTCAAGTTTGGCGTTTACGAATTTCAGATAGATCCCGTCGTTCAATATCTCTATCGCGGCGCCTGTAAACGCTCCGGCAAAGATAGTCTCGTCGACTTCGAGGGTATTGCTGCGCTTGCCGCCGATCACGCAAGGATAGGACGCGATGTTTCGCATCGAGTACGGCTCATAGACGTAGCTCCTATGCTGATGACCGCTTATAAGCAGGTCGACGCCTATGCGTTCGGTCTCCGCGGTGATAAGCGGGCCAAGCTTCCAATATGCATCTTTGGAGGGCGAGACGTAGGGCATATGGCAAAGCGCGACGCGATATTTTGCTCCGTCTTCGTTATCCTCCTCGGAGGGCAACGTCTTAAGCCATTCATATTCTTCGGCGCGATATTCGTCAAAGTTTGCCGTAGCGCCCGCCATCGCTCCGTCGTCGCTGAGGTCGCACGCGAGATCAAGCACATAAAACATCACGTCGCCGACTCGCAACGTATAGTAAAATTTGCCGTCTTTTGAGGGTATATAATCGGGAAGATATTTAAGGCGGGAGCCTACGCTTTCATGATTGCCCCTCGTCATGATCACGGGCAAGGAGCCCGATGTTATCTTGCCGAGCGTCTTATAAACCAGCGTGACCTGAAACTCGTCCGAGACGTCGTTGAAGTGATCGCCGTTTGCAATAAGCATGTCCAGTTCGTCCCCAAAATAGCGCGAGGCGGATACGGCTCCTTTTTCGATCAGGTGATTGTCGCTGAAATTGAATATCTGTATGCCGTCGCTCAGATCTACGGGACGGAAGGAAAAACTTTTTTTGACGGTGGCGCCTGACGAGGCGAGATACGCGCGATTTCTTATGACGGAAGTGCAACTGAACGTATATGATTTAACTTCGTCGAGGAGTTGTTTGGGCACGCTGATCTTGTGTATCGTGGACACATTTTTGCTGCCGCCCGTGGAGTCATAAAACACGCGATCGCCGATTTGCACGCTCGCCACCGAGCTTTTAGAAGTGGATATGGCGATCTGATATTCGTCGCCGACGTCAAAGACTACGGCGCCGGAGTTGAAATACATGGGGCGTAGGTCAAATACTCCGAAGCAGGTCACGCATATTAAGACGACGCCAAGCGCCGATGCAAGAATTATCCTTACGACCTTTTGACGTCTGAATTTCGGGAGAAATAATACTGAAAGTACCCCCCCCCCCCGCAAAACTTC
>CANQCC010000051.1 GCA_947589635.1 uncultured Clostridia bacterium
CCTTATCGCCGTGTTGACAAAACCCTTCTATCTGAAAAGCGAGAGAGACCTTGCGCGCTCTGCGCTTGAAAAAGAGGCGGAAACACTTCTCGGCGCGGACGTCGCCGTAGTTTTCGATCTGACCATCTTCAGAGCCATGGCCGACAACTTGCCTGACGGCGAAAAACGCGCGCTGTATGACGAAGCGCTTGACATCATATCATAAAAAACAGACGCCTGAGCGTCTGTTTTTTGATCCCGCTTTTTATTTCAGCATTCAATTTGATCTTGTTTGACCCACAAGTCAAGCCTGTCGCTTGCGATCAATATAGGCAACTCGCTCGTCATGGCAGATATATCGCTTGCCGCTTCGGGCCCCGTGGAGCCGTAATGCATTTGATAGTCGCACATCCCGTCCCAATATCCACCTTTCCAGATCAGTTCCCACTGCATTTCATCACCCGAATAATATATGTCTTTCAAGTTTTCGCAATAGTCGAATGCTTCCGTGTCTATGCGTTGCATGCCTTTGCCTATCGTCACAGTATGCAAGCTTGTGCAACCGTAGAATGCTTTATAGCCAATACTCTGCACGCTGTCGGGTATTTTTATCTCACTCAAGCCTTCGCAGCCATAGAATGCCTCATCGCCTATGCTTGTAACACTGCCCGGAATTTCTATCTCGCTCAAGCCTGTGCAACTGGCGAATGCCCCCTCTCCTATGATTGTCACACCGGCGGGGATAATCACTGTCTTCAGGTCTTCGCAACCCTCGAATGCCCCATCGCCTATGCTTGTCACACTGCCCGGAATTTCTATCACACTCAAGCTTGTACAACCATAGAATGCCCCGGCTCCTATGCTTGTCACACCATCGGGTATTTTAATCTCACTCAAGTTCCAACAACCGGCGAATGCCCCATCGCCTATACTTGTCACACTACCAGGTATATCTATCTCACTCAAGTCTGCGCAACCCTCGAATGCTCCCTCTCCTATGATTGTCACACCGTACGGAATAGTAATTGATGTTATGCCTCTAAGTCTACAAAATACATAACTACCTATTTTTGTTATGTCTTTCGGTATACTAAGGTCGGTAAGATCTATCCCCACTCCATTGCATGTGAATACTACAGTATTTTTGGCAAAAACCAAAGGATTGGCAGTACTATTGCCAAAATCCATCTCACACCATTGTTTGAAAGTTCCGGAATAATTGACTGCTTCTATATTTGTGCAATACCAGAATGCATTCGCTCCTATTCTTGTCACACTGGCGGGAATAGTAACTGTCTTCAGGTTTATGCAAGATTCGAATGCACCATCCCCTATACTGGTCACACCGTCAGGAATAGTAACTGATGTTATGTCTGTAAGCCCACTAAATACATAACTACCTATTTTTGTTATGTCTTCCGGTATACTAAGGTCGGTAAGAACTATCGCCTCTCCATTGCATGTGAATTTTACATCATTTTCGTGAACACGCAAAGGATTGGCATTGTTTTTACCAAAATCTATCTCACACCATTGTTCAAAAGTTCCGGAATAATTGACTTCGGTTATAGAGCTGCAGCCAACAAATGCATCCTCGCCTATGCTTGTCACGCTAGCGGGGATAATCACTGTCTTCAGACCTGTGCAATCGGAAAATGCGTAAGCGCCTATGCTTGTCACGCCGTATGGAATAGTAACTGATGTTATGTCTGTAAGCCCACTAAATACATAACTACCTATTTTTGTTATGTCTTCCGGTATACTAAGGTCGGTAAGATCTATCACCTCTCCATTACATGTGAATTTTACATCATTTTCGGGAACACGCAAAGGATTGGCATTGTTATTACCAAAATCTATCTCACACCATTGTTCAAAAGTTCCGGAATAATTGACTTCGGTTATTTGGTAGCAATAATCAAATGCCCACTCACCTATGTTTGTCACGCTAGCGGGGATAATCACTGTCTTCAGACCTTTGCAACCGGAGAATGCATAACCGCCTATGCTTGTCACACTGCCAGGAATTTCTATCTCGCTCAAGGCTGTGCAACCCTCGAATGCACGATCTCCTATGCTTGTCACATTTTCACCTATCGTCACCGTCTGCAAGCTTGCGCACCCGGAGAATGCACCCTCGTTTATGCTTGCCACTCCTTCACCTATCGTCACCGTCTGCAAGCTTGCGCACCCGGAGAATGCACCCTCGTTTATGCTTGCCACACTGCCCGGTATTTCTATCTCGCTCAAGGCGGCGCAACCAGAAAATGCACTATAGCCTATGCTTGTAACACTGTTAGGAATGATTATCTCGCTTAATTTTTCACAATAGCAGAATGCAGCCTCGCCTATGCTTTGCAAACCTTTGCATAGCGTTACCGTCTGCAAGTTTGTGCAACCTTCAAATGCACAATCGCCTATGCTTTGCACACTGCCCGGTATTTCTATTTCGCTCAAGGCTGTGCAATAGAGGAATGCGAAATTCGGAATTGATTGCACATTATCAGCAATATTCACTGTTGCAAGTTGTTTACAATCTTTGAAAATCGGATTTCCGAAGTTTCCGGCGATTGTGCAGTTTATTGCATTCCAATTTACCGTCGTCAAACTCGTGCAATTTCCGAACGCAAGCTGGCCTATACCGATCACTCCTTCGCCTATCGTCACCGTCTGCAAGACTGGGCAACCCCAGAATGCATCATACTGTATATATCCACACGTGATCGTGACGGTATTGAGGCTGTCTGTGCGTATACTGGAAATAGCTAACGCAGGCATTGTTGCCGTAGTAATGTTTGTGCAACCCTCGAATGCACGATCTCCTATGCTTGTCACATTTTCACCTATCGTCACCGTCTGCAAGTATTCGCAACCGTTGAATGCATTATCCGGTATATCTCCGCTTGTGATCGTGACGGCTTTGAGGTTGTATCTGGGTATGTTGAGAATAACTGCAGCAGGCAGAGTCGCCTCTAAAATGTTTTCACAGCCATCGAATGCATGTTCCGGAATCGATTGCACATTATCACCAATATTCAATGTTGTAAGTTGTTCACAACCATAGAAAATCGGTTCGTCGGCGCTTCCGGCGGTGGTGCAGTTAATTGCATTCCAATTGACCGTCGTCAAATTTGTGCAATATGCGAACGCAAACTCTCCTATGCTTTGCACACCTTCGCCTATCGTCACCGTCTGCAAGGCCGGGCATTCATAGAATGTGTAGGCGGGAATTGTTTGCACATTATCTCCTATATAGACCGTAGTGAGCGTCGTACAACCAACAAAAATTGAACTGTACTGAGACCCCGCTTCTGTGCAATTTGTTGCATTCCAATTGACCGTCGTCAAGCTTGTACAATCACAGAACGCATGCTCGCCTATGCTTAGAACACCTCTGCTTATCGTCACCGTCTGCAAGCTTGCGCATTCATAGAATGTGTAGGCGGGAATTGTTTGCACATTATCTGCTATATAGACCGTAGTGAGCTTCTTACAACCAACAAAAATTGAACCGTGCTGAGACCCCGCTTCTGTGCAATTTGTTGCATTCCAATTGACCGTCGTCAAGCTCGAGCAATATGCGAACGCATACTCTCCTATGCTTTGCACGCCTTCGCCTATAGTCACAGTCTTCAATTCTGTGCATCTATAGAATGCCCTGCCACCAATACTTTGCACACTTTCAGGCATTGTCACGGAGTTTATAGCTGTATAATTGTAGAAGACATAGTCTCCTATCTCTGTAGTGCCGTCAGGTATATTTAATTCTCCTGTTACTTCCTTCTCTTCATCATTCTCTTTTAAATACAATTTTGCATTACCATCGGCACAATACACTGGATTGGCAGAGTCATTTCCAAACTCTATCTCACACCAACTCTTGAGTGAATGTACTACGACTTTGGTTAAGCTTGTACAACCCTCGAATGCACTCGAGCCTATATTTGTCACGCCACTACCTATCGTCACAGTAGTCAAGGTAGTGCAACTGTGGAATGCTTCATACGGGATTTCTCCACTCGTTATCGTAACGGTAGTGAGTTCGGATTTGTATATATTATTAATGTATTTAGCAGGAAGAGTTGCCGCCGTAATGCCTCTGCAATTATCGAATGCGTTCTCGCTTATGCTTGTCACTCCTTCGCCTATCGTCAACGTCTGCAAGCCTTCGCAATCTTGGAATGCATACTCCGGTATATCTCCACACGTGATCGTGACGTTAATGAGTTTGTCTCTGGGTATGCAGGAAATTGCCAACGCAGGCATTGTTGCCGTCGTAATGTTTGTACAACCGTTGAATGCACCCTCGCCTATGCTTTGCACGTTTTCGCCTATCGTCAACGTTTGCAAGTTTGTGCAACCGGCGAATGTCTCATCGTCTATGCTTGTCACACCTTTGCCTATCGTCACTGTTTGCAAGCCTGTGCACTCATAGAATGCATGATAGATTATGCTTCCCACGCTGTCGGGAATTGTTATCTCTCTTAATCCCGCGCAACTTTGGAATGCACCCACGGTTATGCTTGTGCAGCCATCGAGAATTGTGACAGCGCCCTCTATCGCCGGCGGAACAATATAAATCGAATGATCTTCTTTTTTATACACCACGCCATCTTTGCTTTGATAAACAGAGTTTCCTTCTGCAACACTAAACGCTTTTAAACTGTTGCAACCGACGAATGTACTATTGCCCATGCTTGCAACTTTTTCGCCGATCGTCACCGTCTGCAACCCTGTACAACCGGCGAATGCCTCATCGCCTATGCTTTCAACGCTGTCCGGTATCGTCACAGACGTTATACCTGTAAGTCCATAAAAGGCATACCTTGGTATCTTTGTTATATCAACCGATATATTTATTTCTCCGGTTACTTCCTTTTCTCCACCATCCTCTTTTACATACAATTTTGCCTTACCGCTATACCATTGGTTAGGGGCACACAAAGGATTGGCTCTGTCATCTCCATACGCAATATTGCACAAATTCTCGAGCGAAGATGCTATAACTTTGGTTATGCTTGTACACTCTGCGAATGCACTCGAGCCTATACTTGTCACGCCACTGCCTATTGTCACGGTTTGCAAGCCCGCGCATGTTGAGAACGCATGATGGCCAATGCTCTTAACGCTGTCTGGAATGGTTATCTCTGTTAAGCCCGCGCAACCATAGAATGCATAATTGCCTATGCTTTGCACGCCGTTGCCTATGGTAACAGTCTGCAACTCTTTGCGCTCGTTGAATACATCATCGCCTATGCTTGTCACGAAGTCGGGGATCGTTATTTGGCTGACCTCGCTATTTTTGACGCCCGTGATCTTGCATGTCGACAAGTCGGATGTAAACTCAAAGTCGGTCATTTCTGACATGACCTGATAGGTAGCTGTGAGAGTTTGCGCCAAACCCATAGCGAATGTATAGGTTTCGTCTTGGCAGACGTTTTCTTCCGCTTCGTTGTACCAACCCAAAAACTCATAGCCCAAATACGTCGTCGCCGTGACTGTGACCTCGTTGCCGTAAGTGAAAGTGCCGCCGTCTGTTGCTTCGCCCGCGTAAGGAATGTTCTTCTCTACGGTAAGCATGTACGCGTTTGCGCTCCAATGCGCCGTAACGGTTTTGCCCTCCGTATAAGTCCAGTTTTTGTCTGAAACGGGGACTCCCTTTTCGTCCGTAAGCTGTGTTTCGTCCAAATACCAACCGAGGAAAGTATGCCCCTCGCGAGTCGGGATAGGCAATTTGTATGGTTGATCGTATGTGACGGACGCTTCGCTCTCGTCCAAATCGCCGCCGTTTTTATTGAATGTAACCGTGTAGTTGTTCGCATTGAATACGGCTGTTATCGTCACGACGTAGCCTTCCGTGCAATGGACGCCGTTTTCCACCTTGTAGGGGAACTCGATTTGCGCGCCGTTCAACGTCCAATGTTCAAACGTATAGCCCGTTTTGGTCGTATCGGCGGGCGATGTGATATCCGCGTCCTCTTCTACGCTTTGTTGTTCGACCGCGCTGCCGCTCGTCTCAAAATTCACGGTATAGACAGGACGGCGACGGATCGTGACGGTAAACAGCCTCTCGTCGCCCTCACGCTCCGCAAGAATGTAGAAGGTGTTGTCGCCGATGTTCAACGGCGCCGCCTCGAGGGATATTGCGGTCTCATGGGCCGCGTCCGTATAGACGGCGTATGTTGTGTCGCTCCTTGCCGTCACCTCATCACGGAATGAGAATGAGGTCGTTGCGTTTGAGACTTTGCCGTAATATGTATCTCCTTCGCCCTCTTGAAGAGTCCCGAAAATAAGCATATCCTTTATTCTGCCGCAGTTTTCGCATGTGCCGTTTTCGCCGTAAGCATGATTTTTTAAGGAGATATTTTCTTCAAACGTCGTTTCATATGATTGCCCATAAACTTCGACGGAGGCAGTGTATGTCTTTGTGCCCGCCTGCGTGCAAGTGGAATCGACGATTTGAATGTCGATCTCGTCGTCGACCACGTCCAGAGTGTGCTGCGAATAGTCTGCGCATACAAAGTGAGCCGTCGCTTTGGTGTGTTGCGCGTCCCACGTCCAAGTCGGCGTAGAATAGTTATGATGATCGAGCTTGCCTATACTTTGAGTATGCGTATCGGCGTAAGTTTTGTCGTCATATTCGATCGTAACCGTGTACCTTATTTCTCCGTCCGCATCGCAAGTAGCTTCCGTCCTGTCCGTAACCACCGTTCCGCTGCACTGATATACATGCGTATCGTCGCGCCGACAAGTGAGGACGACCTGCGCGGTCTCGTTGTCGGCGGACGTCCACGTCATCTCGTAATCGTGCCCGAGCGCGGTGACAACCGTTTGAGACTCCTCGATCTCCTTCTTCTCGCTGTCAAAGAACTTGCCGCATGTACAAGTATAGTACAAAACGTTGCCGCTCTCGGTGCAAGTCGGGTCGTCGGCTTCTACCAACGTGTATGAATGTTCATGAGCTTGTTGCGCGCTATTTTTGTCGCCACAGGCGCAAAGCACGCATGTCAAACATATCAAACATATTGCCGTAAGCACAATTACGCTTTTCTTCATTGTTACACCTCAAATTTTTATGTGCGATCAACTTTAGCCCGTACTTAGTCCATACTATGGCCGTATACGGGAAACATATCAGGCCGATCGCCAAACCGCTTGATTTTTTATCCCTATGAAAGCCGCCCTAAAACGCCTGTTTTTTCAAGGACTGTTTTTAATACCGCTTATTTTGTAGTTTTCGGGGGCTCGGAAGAGAATTTTTCGATATTCCCGCCGTCGGACCACAGTTTCTCAAGGCAATAGAACATCCTCGTCTCGTCGTTGAAGATGTGCACGATGACTCCGCCGTAGTCAAGCACGCACCACTTGCCCTCGGACATTCCGTCAGTATGGATCGGGCGCACGCCCTCCTTTTCAAGTCTGTCCACCACAAAATCGGCGAGCGATTTGACCTGCCTTACGCTTTTTGCGGTGCAGATGACAAAATAGTCCGCCATGACGGTGAGATGCTCGACGTACAGCACCGTGATGTCGATGGCCTTATGCTCGTCAAGTTCGCGGCAAACGATATCTTTAAGTTCGTTAGGTTGCATAATTTCCTCCTGCAAAGTTTGATTTATGCCGACTTCAGTCGTTTTCAATATAAAATTTATACGCCTCCACCGTGAGAGGATATATTCCCTTGCCCCTCGCGGCAAGTTTTTCATAGGTGAATTTAAGCGTGGCCTTAAAACCTTCTTCAAAGTCGCGTATCGCTATGCGTCTCAGCTCCGGGATGGGCGCGTACATCCTGTCGTCGGATAGGCTGTCCGCAGTATAGATCAGTTTTTCAAGGCCGCTCATCCCCGCGCGCGCCGTAGTATGATAGCGTATCGCGTCAAGAATTTCTTTGTCGGTTATGCCAAAATCCCGCCTCGCCTTCTCCGCGCCGAGAAATTGATGCAAAACGGGAGATCCTATGCTGTCCGAGGGCACGTCAAGGCCGTCCAAAGAGGGACGCTGTTTGGCGTTGTCGTGCAAAATAGCTGCCAAAAACGTCTTTTCAAAGTCCTGTCCGAGGTGGTGTTTGCTGTTGAAGTCCACCGCTCTTTTCACTACCGCTTTGCTGTGTGCGAACAGTTCGTCGCTCTGATAACTCTTAAGTTTTGCGATAAGCGGAAAATATTGTTCGAAAAGCCCTTGCTCCTCAATTATTTTCATGACGGATGTCGGTATGCGCTCCGGCTCCTCGCCAAGCAGCAACTCCGCTTTGAGAGAGGATGAAGCCACGTCCTTCCCCACGTAGTTTACAACCGTAATGCGCGCGCCGTATTCGCTCTCTGCGCGCTTGGAAGCGGCGGAAATATCCTCATAACCCTCGCGCGGAGCGACGGCGATCTCGCACGCCTTAAACACGTCGCTAGGTCTGTACCATGTGTCTATGTATTGCAAGCTGTCCCCGCCTATCAGATAGACTATAGCGCCGTATTTGCGCTTAAGTTCGGGCAGGACGAGAGCGGAATAATTGTTGCCTTCCCTCTCGCGCTCTATTGGGTCGACGACGGCGCCCAACTCGCCAAAAGCCGCCTCGCAAAGCTGCACGCGCTGCTCGAAGGTCAGCATGCCCGCGCTCTTGTGCGGAGGAAGGTAGGTCGGCACAATCACAAGCCTGTCCGCGCCCACGTCGCGCATAGCGGCCTTACACATCGCCACATGTTCGCTGTGCGGAGGATCGAACGCCCCTCCGAATACTAAAGTCTTTATCATAGGTTTATTATATTATATAGTCGCCGTATTATCAAGCGCTCAAGCCCATTTTTGCCGAAAATTTGATATGTATTGCCAAATTTGGCAATAATATCCGCATGGCAAAGCTTTTGGACTGCATTGCGCTTACGATAATCACCTTCGCGCTGACCTTTGTGTGGACGGCGCTGTTGTTTGACGGCGCCGCTCCCGCTCTTATAATGTCATGCACGTTGACCCTCATAGCCGTAATTTCAATAAGATACGTGCGCGGGAAGACTGGAAAGCCCTACTCCTATGACCGCCTCGCGCTTGAATTTGCCATACGCGGCAACGAATACGTCATATCTCTGCTTATAAGCGCCTTTCCCGCGATTGAAATGGAAAATACGGGCAAAAACTACATATTGCTTAAAGACAGCGCGATAGTTTCCAACTTCAAATTGGCGGCGCTTGGCATAAGCGATCTGGGCGCGGCGTGCGTACTTGCCAAAAAGCTCGACCGAAAACGCGTCTTCCTCATCTGCCACGCCGTGGACAGGCGCGCATATACCGTAGCGCAGATAGAAGGCGTAAAACTGACCCCCGTCAAGATCCGCGCAGTATACCGTCTGCTCAAAAAACGCGGAGCCCTGCCCGACCTCAAGCCCGTAAAGGAAAAGTTGACTTTCAAAGCGTTTTTCGGAGTGTTGCTCTCGCGCGCAAACTTCAAATCTTACGCGTTTTCGGGCGCAGTGCTTATTCTTACCTCATTTATAACGCCGCTTAAAATATACTATATAGTCGCCGGCAGCGCGTCTCTTCTGCTTGCCGCCATCACGCTCACTCCGCTCGGCAAAGGCAACTTCTACGCTCCAAAACTTGAGGAAGAGCTTACAAATGAGCTGTCCTCCCCTCCCAACCAAATCTCCATCGACGACCTTAGCTGATCTCTCCGGAAAATTTGATTTCCATACCGTTTTGTTGCAGAAAAACTCCATTTGCGAAACATTGATAGCAAAACTAGCGTAGCGAAATTTTCATCCGGCGCAAAGAAAATGCACACCATGTCGATGTGCAGGCAGATACAAAACCAATAAGAATGTGCAAAGATTATTTTATACTAACAGTGGCGTCCGAGCGAAAACCCAAGCACAAAAAACAGCGCATAAAATCCGGCAATGTTTACGCAGATAGATGTGTTAATAGAATAAACCCCCGCAATTGAATCTGTGAAGCGGGGGTCTCCGTCGCTTCACAGCCCTTACGGCGACGGTGGCGGCGCAGCCGACATCGGGACGAAACTCCCGCAAGCAGAGCGAAACTTAACTATAAGTTTTTAATAAGCGTAACTAACGAGGTACAAACTTGTACAAGCTTAAACGTTTTCGTGAGCGGAGCAACGATTGCGCAAAATTCTGCACTCGTGCAGAATTTTCATTCGGCGCAAAGAAAAAATGCGGAAGTTCGAGCCCTGTTGCAAACAGCAAAACATATGGAAAACCCTTCTGTTTAGTAGGGTTTTCAGAAGTTGGTGGGCAACATCCAAACAAATTCGAACAAAAAAAATCTGTCATAAAAATTTGCAATTTTATAAGCATAAGGTATAAAATCAATTCAGAAATATTGCGTTTTAATATGGAATTTATTGAAACCAAAAAAAAGGAGATAAATATGAGCATATTCGATGAGTTAATTAAGTTGGATGAAACGGGAAATATACGTTTTATAAGATGGATAGAATGGCGGCATCGCAATATAGGCTTAATACATTGTTCCATATGTGTTGCCCTTGATAAGTGTTGGT
>CANQCC010000052.1 GCA_947589635.1 uncultured Clostridia bacterium
GCATTTTGTCGCAGCCCGCTCCGCTCCTGCTGCGCATTTTGTCGCAGCCCGCTCCGCTCCTGCTGCGCATTTTGTCGCAGCCCGCTCCGCTCCTGCTGCGCATTTTGTCGATTTTTATTAAAAAATCTATTGACTTTATTATAATAGAATAATAAAATTTTATCAACAAAATATAAGGAATTGAGGATAATTATGGGTTTTCAATGGCTTTTTGACCGTCCTATAGCGCATCGCGGATTGCACGACGAGGCTTTTCCGGAAAACAGCCTGCCCGCTTACGACAAGGCGGCGCAGCTCAACTACAACATCGAGATAGATACGCACGTCACCAAGGACGGCTATGTGGTCGTACATCATGACGAAAGCCTCAAGCGCGTCTGCGGAGTGGACAAACTCATCAAGAATTGCACTCTTGAGGAAATCAAAGCCATGCGCATGTTGGACACGGAGTACACCGTCCCTACTCTTAAGGAAGTGCTTGATTGCGTAAACGGACGCACCGGCATTCTTTGCGAGATCAAGGGCGTGAATCCCTTTGACAACACAATAGCGAAAAAAACTATCGAGGTCATTGACGGCTACAGCGGGCCTATCGCGCTGCAATCCTTCAACTTTTCCGCGGTGCAATACGCCAAGAGGCACTGCGACCTGCCCGTCGGCGAGCTTTGCACCTGGTCATCTCTCGACGACAAAAAGTACCGCTGGGCGCCCGTAAACTTTATGGGCAAGATGTGGATATGCAAATTTTCAAAGCCCGACTTCATCGCCTACAACGTCAAAGCCTGCGACCGCAAGCTGAAACCGAACAAATACATCGTAAAATGGGCAAACAAACTTCCCATACTGTTCTGGACTATCGACACGGACGAGCGCATAGAGGACGCAAAGAAATATGCAAACAACATAATTTTCGAATATCTGCCCCTTGAAAAGGTGGAAGCGGAGGTCGGAAACTTTATGCCCTTCAAGTGCCCTGAGGACAAGCTGCCAGAAAATTATGCGCCGAAAAAATGAATTGCCGGCATGCTTAGATTAAAACCATCATAATATATAAGACCGCGAATGATGTCGCGGTCTTTTAATTGCAGATTGGTTTGATCAGTTGCCCTTGGGCGAAGAAACTTCCTTCGTGGATCTTGCAAAGCGCAGCTTAAGCGCCTTGAAAAATTCCTTCACTGTCTTGCCGAAAGGTTCGGGCATGCCCTTGATGTCGACTATCTTGGAGTTGTTGGTTATTGAATACACCACATACACATAGTAGCCCGTCAGCAGCACCGCGAACACGCTGAACGTGATGAAGAACGCGTTTGTCGTCTCGTAGTTGGTTATGCCGCTTGAAGAGGCGCCCGTGACAAGGCCGCTCTGATTGAGAAGCTGTCCGAGTTGCAAGAAGCCGAGCAGCGAATATCCGCCTGTCACGATGTACATTCTCTTGTCGCCGCTTATCATCGTGTAGATAAACGCGAACGCAAGCGAGAGCAGCAGATATGTGAAGTCGACCTTGACCGTGTACACCGCTATCACCGCAAGCACAAAGGATATGAGAAGGATAAGCTCCTGCTTATTGCGGTTTTTGAAGTACAGCGATATCGCGTACGCCTCGAGCACAAGCAGGAATATCAGGTTGAGGATCGCCACGCCCTTTGTGAGTATCTTGTTGTTCATGGAGACCATAGCGTACAGGTTGAAGGCGTTCTTGACGAAGATCGTATTGTTGGTGATCTCGTGCACGATGACCTTGAAGTTGTAGAATGCGTCCCCTGCGCCTATCTGCTTGATGCCGAGAGGCAGCGTGATGATGTACGCAAGCACAAAGCTCGCCACAAGTCCGAACACGATCTGCGCGCGGTTGGACGTGAACCTCTTTATGCTGTCGTTGTCCTTGATGTACATATACACGAAGTATGCGACTATGATGGGCACGATCGCCATTGCGCGGATGTCAAAGACGGAGCTTAGCGTCGCCATCAGATATGTGGCAAGATACTGCTTGTTGACCATAAGTATCACGGTCGCAAGCATAAGCGCCACAAGCACGCTTTCAAACGTGCCGTTGAATCCGCTCATCAAAAACACGTACGGCATGACCGCGTACAGCGACGCGAATATGACGCTGAGGCGATTGCCCACGCGCTTTTTGCCGTAGAAGTAGATCATCATAACGACCGCCATATCGGCAAGCACGTTGACGAATCTTATCAGTATGGATACGGACGCATTTGGCAATTTGCCGGACATCGCGCCTATTATCGCAAGGATGTACAGCGTGCCGGGAGACATTGTGCTGCCCGCGTTATTTGCAAGATATGTGGGGATGCCGTCCACCCTGCCAAGGTTTCGCGCATTATTGACTATGCCCGTCATGACAGACCCCATGCCTTGAGTGGTAAGCAACAAAACAAGGCGGATGAGGAAAGTGCCAAGCGCGATCATGCACGCGATAAATATGCCGTTATTGTACCACTTGCCGTCCTGTGGAGAAGCAAGCAGCCCTCTGTTTGTCGCGCCCGTATCGCCGAAGTTAACAAACGCCTTTTTGCTTGCATACAGACGGCGAAGCAACACGTATACCGCGATGAGCGCCGCGACGATGAACAGCGTGAGGAAAACCACAAACAATATGCCGTTTACCGTAGTGGAGTTTGCAAGCGTCTTGGCTTTGCGGAAGTTGGTGACGGAAGTCCCTTCGGGGACGTCGCCCTTCTCCACCCTCTGCATGGAGACGTTGTCAAACAGGACGTGTCCCGTTATGCCGTTCTCCTCCGTGCCGAGGCAGAGCGCCAAGGTCAGATAGTCCGTATTCTTGGGCCTGACATAGAAGGTGTACGTGGCAAAATCGTCGGACATCTTCTTTGCCATGACAAACTTGTATTCAACGTTTTCCAAAAACGCGATGTACGCGCCGTAGTCGCCCGAAAGGTCGCCGCCCGTGATCTTGATGTCAACGGAGACCTTATAGATCTTGTTTACGTCGACGTGCACCCTCTGTTGGATGTTGCTGTAGCTTTTGGAGCTGTTGTCCATGTACAGGCGGACGTCGCCTTCCTGAGCGTCCGAGGGGAAGTCGCGGCCAAACTTGAACGCGCCCGAAGAGGACGTGTATGTGGACCAGCCGTCAAACTGCCCCGTCGTCGAATTGAAGGTCGTAAAATCGCCGTTTGTGACAAGCTCCTCGCCGACGTCGCTGCTTGCGTTATTGCAAGCGGTAAATGCGAAAAGCGCCAATATCACTATCAGCACCGCCGCAAGTATTATTATGACTTTTCTTTTCATCGCAGAGTCCTTTGAAAACCGCAGATCAGTTTTCCTTGAGTTTTGCCGCCTTGCCCGTTCTGTTCTTGAGATAATACAGTTTGGCGCGTCTGACTTTGCCGTGACGCACTACCTGGATCTTTTCGATCTTGGGCGAATGCAGCGGGAACGTCCTCTCAACGCCGACGCCGAATGTGACGCGACGCACAACGATAGTTTCGCGAATGCCGCCGTTCTTTCTTGCGATGACCACGCCTTCATAAGTCTGGATACGCTCTCTGGTGCCTTCGATAACTCTTACGTTGACCCTGACGAGGTCGCCGATGGCGATTGCGGGCAAATCTTGTCTCATGCCCTCTTTTTCAATGGTGTCGATGATGTTCATAATGACTTTACCTCCTATAACGAAATGTTCTTAAACAGCCTCTCTGCCAGCGGAACACCCGAGTCACGCGTATTAATATAACATATATTTTTTATTGAGACAAGCAAAATGACAAACAAAAAAGCGCTTTCAGCCTGAAAAGCGCATATTTTTTTGCGGAATTTTTATAAAATCTCATCTCGGGCGGGAATATTTGGCGTCGTTGACGTTAAATGCGTCGGGAATGTGGCGCACTTCGTCGTCCGTCACCTCTATGATGTCAAATCTGACCGCCCTGCCGTACTCGCCGCGAGCGACGAGAAATTGCTTTGCCGCGGTCACATATCTGCCCGCCTTGTATCTCGTGACCGCCTCCGCGCCCGTGCCGAAGCCGTCGCCGTATCTCGCCTTGACCTCGCAAAAGATATAGGTGTACGCGGGTTGCTTTTTGCCGCGCTTTGCAAATATCCCGCGCTTGCGCTTTATGGGGTTTCCGTCCTCGTCAAGAGCGGCGCGGGCGATGATGTCCACCTCGCAATCGCAATAGACGGCGTTGCGCTCCACGATGTCGTAGCCGTTCTGCTTCAGATATTCGGCGGCGAGCTGCTCGCCTATAGTGCCCTTTGCGCGAGTGTTCATCTTTCGAGGATTCCCTTTATAAAACTCCGCCTGTGCAGGGGGCAAGGACCGTACTCCTTAAGCGCCGCGATGTGCTTCGCCGTGCCGTAGCCCATGTTGTGTTCAAAGTCGTACTGAGGATATATCTTTGCCATTTCGGTCATATACGCGTCCCTCGAGACCTTTGCAACGATGGACGCCGCCGCTATCGAATAACTGAGCGCGTCGCCGTGGATTATGCCGAAAGTTTCGTAGGGAATGTCAAGCTTAAGCGCGTCCACCAGCACGACGTCGGGAGTCACCGTAAGACCCATGATCGCGTCGCGCATGCAAGCCTTTGTCGCCTCGAGGATGTTCATTTCGTCCACTTTCTCGCGGTTGTAAAAGCATACGGAGACAGCCTTCGCGCGTTCGTTTATTATGTCGTACAGCTTTTCCCGCTTGCCCTTGCTGACTTTTTTGCTGTCGTTCACCCCTTCTATGAGGTTTTCAAGGTCCATTATGGCGGCGCAACAGACGACGGGCCCCGCAAGAGGACCGCGCCCCACTTCGTCCACGCCGCAGATATATCTGTAGCCCTTGGCAAGCAGCTTGTTTTCGTACTCCATCAGCTCATAAGCATGAGTCATATCTTTTCCCCTTAAAACGACAGATACGTCGGTTTATGCGTATATATCCGCAACTTAAAGCGCGGATATCAAAATTTCAGACTGTTATTTTGTCTTGTCGAAGTCCGCCTTTTCAAGGGTTATTCTGCCAAGCTTTCCCTTGCGGAATTCGTCTATTATCATTCGCGCGGTGCGATCGTAGTCGACGTCTCCGCCCTTAAGTTTATACCCTCTTGCGGCGGCGATCGCAGAAAAGATCTCAAGCGTATCCCTCATATTTTCGTCTATCTTGTACCTTGCCGAAAAACAGCCGGGATACAGCCCTTTGACCTCGTCTATAAAGTCGAAAGCAAGCTCGCCCGCGTCAAGAACGTCGTCCTTTATCGAGCCGATGTACGCGAGATGATGCGCGATCTGCTGATCCTCGAACTTGCTCCACAGCGTGCCGGGAGTGTCCAGAAAATCCACGCCGTCCACGGACAGCCATTGCTTGCCGCGCGTGACTCCGGGTCTGTCCCCGGTCACCGCCTTAGCCCTGTTTATCATGGAGTTAATTATCGTGGATTTGCCGCTGTTGGGCACGCCCACGACCATAGCCCTCACGCTGATGTTGGCGCCTTTTGCGGCGAATTTGTCTATCTTTGCGGAGGTCAATTTTTTAAGCCCCTCCACAATTTGCGAGCAGTCTCCGCTTATGCCGACGGCCTTGACGAAGGCTTTGCCTTCCTTTGAAAATCTCTCCGCCCACTTCGCGACGTCCGCGGGGTCCGCAAGGTCGCACTTGTTGAAGACGTACAGCGTCTTCTTTCCGCTTATCAGCCTGTCGAACGCCGGATTTATGCAAGAGGCAACCGCGCGCGCGTCAATGACGTATATGAGCGCGTCGACAAGGCGGAGATTTTCCTCCATCATTCTGATCGCCTTGGTCATGTGACCGGGAAACCATTGGATAAGCATAATTCTTTGAAAATCCAGGCCCTATACTATTGCCTGTGTTTTTTCTTCTTTTTGGGCATATAGGGCGTCAAGTCGACGCCCTTAAGCAGGTCGGGTCTGCGCGCCTGGGTGACCTCGAGAGATTTATTAAGCCTCCACTCGCTTATATCGCGGTGATTGCCGCCAAGCAGCACTTCGGGCACTCTCATTCCGCGAAAGACTTCGGGGCGCGTGTAGTGCGGATATTCAAGAAGACCGTTTGAAAAGCTTTCCTCCTCCACCGATTCGCTGCTGCCAAGCACGCCGTCAAGATACCTCGCCACGCAATTTATAAGCACAAGCGCGGGAAGCTCCCCGCCCGTCAACACGTAGTCGCCGATGGATATCTCCTCGTCGATACCAAGCGCAAGCGCCCTTTCGTCCACGCCCTCATAGTCGCCGCAAAGCAAGAGTATCCTGTCCTTTTTTGCAAGCTGTTCCACCCTCTTCTGATCGAGGACCTTACCCTTTGGCGACATGTATATGCGATGCGCCTCATGCAAAGGGTCCGCGCTTTCTATCGCCGCCATGATGGGCTCCGCAGTCATGACCATGCCCGCGCCGCCTCCGTAGGGAGCGTCGTCGGTCTTGTGGTGCTTGTCAGAGGAAAAATCGCGGATATTGAAAATTTCCACGCCAAACTTGCCCCCGCTTATCGCCTTGCCGACAAGGCTTTCGCCGAGGACGTCGAAATATTGCGGAAAGATTGTCAATACGTCAAATTTCATAACCGGATGACTTAAGCCGCGCGGATTAATAACTCGCCGCGCAATGTGCAAATAACTTACAACTGCGCCGCTATGCAAGCGCCCAAAGGGTCAATTGCGGACGACCACTCGAGGAAAAATATCGCCGTCGAGGGTCATCACGCCGCCTTCGATGTCCACGTCCTTTATAAGCTGTTTCAGCGCGGGAAAACTGAGCGTCCCGGACGGCGTGCGCACGCTGTAGACGTCTGCGGAGCCGTATTGCTCCACATCGACGACGCTGCCTATTATTTCGCCGCCAACTTTGACGTCGAGGCCGATTATATCCGCGATGAAGTGCTCGCCTCTCTTGAGCGCGGGCATATCCTCACGCTTCACAAAGACCTCGCAGTCTCTCAGTTTTTCCGCCTTTTCCACGCTGTCCACGCCCTCGAGCAGCACATATCCGTACGCGCCTTCCTGCGTGAATTTTTGCACGCGCATGATTTCTCCCGCGATCATCACGCTTCCCGAAAAACCCGAAAACATGTGCGGATCGGACGAATAGATTTCCAGTTTCAGCTCGCCTTTAAGCCCGCGAGGCCTTAGCGCCTTGCCGATGAGAAGTTCAGATTTCATTCTTCTCTTCGATCGTGACGTTGTATCTCACGCCGCTCTTGGCGCTTGCCGCCTTGACGAGAGTGCGTATAGCTCTGGCTATCCTGCCCTGCTTGCCGATGACCTTGCCAATGTCGTTTTTGGAGATGCTTACGACTATCTCGCAGCTGCCGTCGCCGTCTCTCTGCTCGACCGTGTAGTCGCCTTCGGGCACGAGAGAGGAGACCAGATATTCAACAAGTTCGATCATGGTTATTTACCCTGTTTCTTCTCGATGATGCCCTGAGAGATGAGCAGTCCAAGCACCGTGTCCGTGGGTTGCGCGCCCTTGGCGATCCATGCCTTGGCTTTGTCGGCGTCGATGACTATCTGCTTTGGTTCGGAAACGGGATTGTAGTATCCGATCTGGTCGATATACTTGCCGTCTCTTGCCTTGCGCGAATCCATTGCCACGATGCGATAGAAGGGAGCCTTTGTCGCGCCCATTCTTGTGAGTCTGAGTTTTACCATAGTTTTTGTCCTCCGAAAAGAGTTTATTTTTTATTTTCGTAAAGCCTTGACGGCTTTTACGTACGTGTCTTAAAACGGCATGCCCTTTAAGCCTCTCAAGCCGCGCAGACCGCCCTTTTGCATGCGCGCCATCATCTCCTTCATGGAGTCGAATTGCTTGAGCAATTGATTGACTTCCTGCACGGACGTCCCGCTGCCCAGCGCGATACGCTTGCGGCGCGAGGCCTTTATGATGTCGGGATTGCGGCGCTCGTACGGGGTCATGCTTAAGATCATGGCCTTTAAGTGCGCGATCTGTTTTTCGTCTATCTGCGGCATACCCTTAAGTTTGCTGCCAAGCCCCGGGATCATCGCGATCATGTCGCTAAGATTGCCCATCTTTTTCATATTTTCAAGCTGCTGCAGATAATCTTCGAGGGTGAAGCTGTTCTCCCTCATCTTTTTGCTGAGTTTCAGCGCCTCTTCCTGCGTAAACGCGTCCTGCGCCTTTTCGATAAGCGTAAGCACGTCCCCCATGCCAAGTATGCGCGAAGCCATGCGCTCGGGATGGAAAGGCTCGAAATCTTCGGGCTTTTCGCCCGTGCCGTTAAACTTGATGGGCTTACCTGTCACGGCCTTTATGGACAGCGCGGCGCCTCCTCTCGTGTCACCGTCAAGCTTCGTCATGATGACGCCCGTAATGTCGAGGATCTTGTTGAAAGTATCCGCTACCGTCACCGCGTCCTGACCCGTCATGCTGTCCACGACAAGCAATATCTCGGTAGGTTTGACCGCCTTTTTGAGGTCGACAAGCTCGTCCATAAGCGCTTCGTCGATATGCAAACGTCCCGCGGTATCTATTATCACGGTGTCATAGCCGTTTTTAAGCGCGTATTTTATGCCCTCTTCGGCAATTTTGACGGGCTTTATCTGCCCCATCTCGAAACATTCGGTGCCTACCCTGCCCGCAACTACCTTAAGTTGCTGTATCGCCGCCGGACGATAGACGTCGCACGCGACAAGCAAGGTCTTTTTGCTTTGCTTTTTCAGATAGGTCACCAGCTTTCCGCACATCGTCGTCTTGCCCGCGCCCTGAAGTCCGCACATCATGTATACGGTGGGTTGTTTGTCGCTTACCGCAAGCTTTTGATGCGTGCTGCCCATAAGGGCGATAAGCTCCTCATTGACGATTTTGACAATTTGCTGCGCGGGGGTAAGAGACTTCAGAATGTCCTCTCCGAGCGCCTTTTCGCTTACGCGGGCAGTGAAGTCCTTGACGACGCCGTAGTTGACGTCCGCCTCAAGCAGAGCGACGCGAATCTCACGCATGGCCTGCTTAATTTCAAGCTCCGTAAGTTTGCCGCGGTTGCGGAGCTTTGAAAATATGTGGTTCATCCTGTCGGACAGGTTTTCAAATAACGACATATCATTCCTCCATAATTCGCAAGATTTCTTTGACCGCAGCGCCCACTTTCCCGTCGGAAGGCAGAGCATTCAGCAATTGCTTGATCTTTTCGTCACGCGCTACAAAGCCGAGAGCGGAATCTATCTCCGCAAGATGGCGCTCGCCTTTAACTATGCCGTCAAGCACCGCCTGCCTTGATATCCCCATAATTTCGGCTATTTCTCCGAAGGACAGATCCTCGTCATAGCGCATTCTCAACATATCGTTTTGCCTCTCGGTCAGCAGCCCGCCGTAGTAAGAGCGAAGATCGGAAATTTCAAATCTGTCCATACAGCCCCTCCTCGAAGCAGTACGCCCCTCGAGCGCATGCGTACATATGCTGTCAAGCTAATTTACCGTACAGTATTGTACACAAATAAGCATTTGGTGTCAAGCGATTTTGCCGTACATCATGAAAATATTTTTTATCTAAATTACAAATAATTTAAAAAAGCGCTGTTACCCGCCCTCGCTGCGTACGTGAGTATATCCCGCTCGCTCCGCGAAGTCGCTCGGACAAGGCGGACGGCGTATATAAGGACGCTCGGACAGAGGTTGCGTTATAGAACGGGACCCCCACCACCGCGCGGTAGCGCGGAGCCTCCCCCTAAACGCAGGTTTCATTTCTTCACTTATGTTATAAAGGGCGAGGCCAATACCCAGACAAACTTCAAATTATCCTATTTGGGCATACCCCTTCTTCAACATAAGCGTAGAGGACAAACAATTATATAGGGGGAGGCTCCCGCCATATGGCGGGTGGTGGGGGTCCCATATATAAACTCTCGGACAATACTAGCGTAAATTCAAGCTCTCACGCGGGAGTTTTGGGCATTTGCATAACAATCAAAAACGCGAGCGATGGCAAGAATTGTCAAGCTCGCGTTTTTAGCGCGGGTTTGCAAATGACGTAACGTCCTTTGCCGAGGGTGGCGGGGCAAGAAGCCCCGAAAAAAAATAACATAGCGGCGTTTCGCTCTGCGCTTTCGCGTGGAGCGGAACGCCGCACATAATCAAACTTACAACAGCGCGTTGATAAAATCCGAAGCGTCAAATGGGATCAGATCGTCTATTTTTTCGCCCACGCCGACGTAGACTACGGGCAGACCGATCTCGTCCGAGATGGCAAGCACTACGCCGCCTTTCGCGGTGCCGTCGAGCTTGGTCAGGATTATCCCGTCCGTTTCGATGTCCTCGCTGAAGATCTGCGCCTGCGAGACGGCGTTTTGTCCCGTGGTCGCGTCAAGCACAAGATATTTTCTGAAATCCGCGCCGGGCAGTTCCCTGTCCACTACGCGGCAAATCTTCTGGAGCTCCGCCATAAGATTTTTCTTGTTGTGCAACCTGCCCGCGGTATCGATAA
>CANQCC010000053.1 GCA_947589635.1 uncultured Clostridia bacterium
AACATTCAAAACACTTCGCGATTTTGCAGGAAGTTTTCAAACTCTCCCACAAAATTTGCTTTGATTTGTCCCTCTTGATCCTCCATTTGCAAGTAAAAGGGCGCTTTTACGAAGAGTTCGATAAGGCGATTTATTTGGAGATATCTCGATCGATATTCTGAGGGGACAAAAATCAGGCGGCGAAGGGGTAAAAATTTCGCATGTGGGGCATGGCATAAATTGACTATTGACAAAGAGCGGAATCGAGCATATAATCAATGTGTATAGGTGTTTGATACGCCTTATTTCAGCAAAGTTGGCGCGCTAAGGGCGCAATGCGTCTTGAAGGGCAACAGGCATGTGCGCGTCGACCTCAATAGCAGGTTGGGTTTCACACTCGGCGGGGCGGGGTCGCCTCGTATATGGCAAGAAGTCTCGGGTATGGGCGCAGCAAGGCACGTAAGGAGAGTTTACAATGGAACTTGCAGACGATTTCGCCGACAACAAAAAGGCGAAAGAGGCTACTCCCAAGCATGAAAAAGTTATGACGATCGTCAATTGGGTCATCACCGTAATTTGCGTCGTCTTAATAGTATTTGCTTTGGTAGTGGCCATTTTTACTATTGTCAGATCGACAAATGGAGAGAGTTTGACCAAATTTGGCAGCACTATCTACATGAACGTCATGTCAGATTCGATGCAGCCGACGTTTTCCCAAAAGGATATCATCATCGCCAAAGAATATAAGGGCGACGGCAAGGATCTTAAAGTGGGACAAGTCATCACTTTCAGCGCCAATATCGGCGGATACGAGGGCTTCAACACCCACCGTATCGTCTATATCCAGCGCGACGAGGACGGCAATGTCTCCTATATAAAGACCCGCGGCGACAATTGCAAGGATGAGAATGGCAATATTATCCCTTGGCAGGACAGCCTTGTGCAGGACGGCGATGACTTCAACGTTACAAGCGTAACTACGGGCCCGGATGGCACTTGGGATCCGACTTCCGTCACGCTT
Organism: uncultured Clostridia bacterium; assembly: GCA_947589635.1. Taxonomy (GTDB): domain Bacteria; phylum Bacillota; class Clostridia; order Christensenellales; family CAG-917; genus CAG-475. Next base: position 1,001 of record CANQCC010000053.1, read on the forward strand.
ACCGGCGACAGATACAAGGTCGTAGCGACATGGGGCAGCGTGGACGAAAACGGAAACTTCCACAACGGCAAGATGCTTAAGGGCTGCGGCGCCTTCGCAAACTGGTTGCAGGACCGCGAAAAAGGCAAGACGCGTTTCTTCTGCGTCATTGTGCTGCCGCTTATCATATTGTTTATCGCGTACGCGTTCGTGCTTGTGCGCACGCTCGTTATCGCCAGACTTGAAAACAACAAGAAGGTCAAGGGCGAGCCTGTGCGCGACGTGGACAGCATGTCCGACGAGGAAAAACGTCGTCTGGCAAGCGAATTGCTTGCGTCCTTGCAAGCGTCCGAGCAGCCTGTAGAGACCTCTCAGTCTGAAGAAGTCCCCGAAGGCGAAACTGCAGGGGAATCCGAGCCCGCAGAAGGCGAAGTTGCCAATGCTGAGGAAGCTGCGGAAAACTCCGAAGCGGTAGAGGACTCCGAAGCGGCGGAAGCAGAGGGCGAGAAGGACGACGGCGCAGCCGAATAATGCCGCGCTTTCCATTGAGCTAAGTGGGGAAATAGTATGAATATAAACAGTGTATTCGAATTTCTGAAAGCGTTTCTCGGGGCGTTTTACGACAAGGGTATCGGCAGCATCTTCTGGGGATTTTTGCACATATTCTACAACGAAGGCTACACCGACGCGTTTAAGAACTACACGGAATATTTCGGCGCGGGCGAGTGGGCTGTCGCGATAATTTTCATCATACTTATCGTCGCTGTAATTGTTGCGATCGTTGTGCTTGTCATACTCGGTTTGCGAAAACTTGCAAAACTCGGAAAAGAGAAAGTTCTGCCGCAGGACCTCGTCGAAGAGTGCGCCAATCTGAAACGCCAGATCATCAAAATGAGCGCGGAAAAGGACCGTATCCTGTCCATGCGCGTCAGCGATATCGGCAACTATGAGGGCGAAGAAGAGGGCGAGGAAGGCGAAGAAGGCTATGAGGAAGAGCAGGCAAGCCAACAGGGCGAATCGCGCTTTTACAAGCTTACCGAAATCGACCGCCTGTACGCCGACTATGTGCCGCCCGTCTATGACGACGAGATCACTTTGCCGGAGTTTTGCGATCGTTTCCGCAACTTCGCGTGTTCGCGCATGAAGCTGTTCTATCAGCCGCGTATCATCAGGCTGTTTGTCGCAAGTATGGCGACGACAAGATTGCTCATCCTGCAAGGTATTTCAGGTACAGGTAAAACCTCGCTGCCGCACGCGATGGGTATTTTCCTCAACAATCCCGCGACGATAGCTTCCGTTCAGCCGTCATGGCGTGACCGTACCGAGCTGTTTGGGTACTTCAACGAATTTACCAAGCGCTTCAACGAAACCGAGGTCCTCAAAAAGATGTACGAGGCCACCTGGAACGACCAGATTTACCTGACCGTCCTCGACGAAATGAACATCGCGCGCGTTGAGTACTACTTTGCGGAAATGTTGTCCATTCTTGAAATGCCGTCTCGCGACGAATGGATCGTCGACCTTGTGCCGTCAGGCTGGCCCAACGACCCGATACATATCGAGAAGGGCCGCTTCCGCCTGCCGCAAAACATGTGGTTTATCGGCACAGCGAACAACGACGACTCTACCTTCGCCATATCGGATAAGGTTTACGACCGTGCCATGCCCATCAACATCAACAGCAAGGGCGTGCCGTTTGAGGCTCCGTATGCCGACAATATCTTCATCAGCTATAAGCACCTTGAGGCGATGTTCAGAGATTGCCAACAGTTGTATCAGGTCTCGCAGGAAAACCTCGACAAGATCAATATGCTTGACGACTACGTCATCGAACACTTCAGACTTGCGTTTGGTAACCGTATCGTGAAGCAGCTTCGAGAGTTTGTTCCCGCCTACGTCGGGTGCGGCGGCACCGAGATCGACGGCCTTGACTACGTGCTGTGCAACAAGATATTCCGTAAGTTTGAGTCGTTGAACCTGTCCTACATCCGCGACGAGATCGACGGCTTGATCCTGTATCTCAGCGAGCTCTTCGGGGAGGAGAACATGCAAGAGAGTAAGGAGTATATTAACCGCTTGAAGAAACTCTTCTAAGCTGAAACGCACTATTCGGCGAATAACTTCGTCAGGCCAAATTTTAAGCGCAGTCACGTACAGCAAGTACGCTCCCACGCAAAAACTTGTCCTTCCTTGTTCTTCATCCGAATATTGTGTTTCAGGGTCAGCAGAGTAAAAGGCGACGCACTATTCGGCGAATAACTTCGTCAGGCTGGATTTAAGCGCGGTCACGTACAAAAAGTACGCTCCTACGCAAAAACTTGTCCTGAGCGGTTATAAAAGATAAAACTTTCGTCCGTCACGCGACGCGCGTGGCGGACGGAGCAAAAACAATGTGCCTTCCAAAGAATTGAAAGCGGCTTTGGAGATACATAATAAGGGGAGTTCGCTTTAAGATATGGCCGACGTCAAATTAACAAAAGACGTGTACAAGCAGTACGCCCATAAGATTGCTTCCGTCCTTGACAACGAGGACTTTTACGAGCAATTCAAAAAACGCGTGGACAGCGGCGCGTCAAGCTTTAAGCTTGGCAAAAAACGCCTAATTCAGGACATATCTATAGATTGGATCGACACCATCGAGGAGATTTTGCCAAACCTTGATACCATCGTCCGAAACCCCCGCCGCTTCATCGTGCAGGAAGAGGACATCGTCGACGTGTCGCTTGCAAGAAGTATCTCGACGGAATCCGTCAAATTTCTCGCGCAGCACACCAACATGATATCCAAGGTCGAGGACGACGGCAGCGTCATCCCGAGCAAAATTTTGAATATCACCAAAGAAGAATCTTTCGAGATTTACGAAAACCGATTTATTTATACGCTTCTCCTCAAACTTAAGGACTTTGTCACGATGCGCTACGACAAGATAAAAAAGGCTTCCGCGACGCAGGACGTGCTTGAGCTTGACGTGGAGTCTCGCTTTAATTTGCCAAGCAAAAAGGTGACTTTCCGCACGGAATATTTTGCGCAGCTCAGCTTTGACGAGGTCATGCGCCTCGATCCCGATACGCTTACAAAGATAGAGCGCGTCGCAAAGATCGACCGCATTATAACGGACTTCTTGTCGTCGTCGTTTGCAAAGTCGATGAGAAATTCCGCGCCCGTCAGGCCGCCTATCATGCGTACAAACGTCATTTTGAAGGAGCCTAACTTCAAAAAAGCGCTCACGCTGTGGCAATTTATCGAGACATACAATCAGACCGCAGGCTTTTCTACCACCGACGACGTCGAAGAATTGTCGCTTGAGGACGAAAGCATAGAAAACCTCCGCCACATGATCACGCTCAATACCATGCTGTTTGAAAGCATGTACGACAACTACGAGACGGACATGAATATGGAGGACAAGCAGTTCGGCGACTTCCTGCGCGTCGGCGAAATGGACTTCGATAAGGACGAGATAGAGCGCGACCAATACGCGCAAAAACTTGACAACAAGAAGGAAAACGACGAGGAAAAGGAAAATATCGAGGAGGTCAAACCCGAAGAAAACGAGGATTCGGAAAGAGAGATCCCTCCCGAACAACAGCTCCCTCCCGAAGAGGAAAAGAAGCCCGACGACAAACAGGTCGTTCAGGAAAAAGAGGTGGAGCGCCCCGTCGAAGTGGAGCGCTTGAAAGAGATGCCGCCTAAAGCGGATCAGGAAGAGGTCGACCTTGAACCCGACGCGGAAAAATTCGATCAGCATCTGTTTGACGTCCGCAAACTGTATAAGCGTCCCGACGACGACAGGCTCAAGCAGGAGGACATCGTCAAAGTGCGCGACGCTATCGACCGCTGCCTGACGTCCTACCGCAGGATAAAGCAGGAAGAGATAGAGGAGCGCGACAGACAGGAGCGCATCCGTCGTCGCAAAGAGGATATCGGCAAACGCGCCGACGCCTTCAGCAGACAAAGGGCGGCGCTTGCCGGCACAGTGGACATCGCCGACAGCAGCGATATCTATTTTGGCATGGATCCGTTCAGCTATCAGAAGGCTAAACTCGCCGCAGAAAAGAAGGAAGAAGAGCGCCTGGAAAAACTCAAGCTCAACAAGGACGAGAATCTGGAGCTCGAGGGCGACGCCGAGGCTATCGCCAAAGAAATAGACGAGATGGAAGCCGCTCGCGCCGCGCTGAACCCGCAGCCCGCGCAGGAAGAGGAGGCTCAAGCCCCGCAACCCGCCGAAGAGCAGCATGAAAAGCCCGCAAGAAAGGGCAAGATAAGAATAGCTCACGATACCTCCAATCAGGATCCGTGGACTCAGGGGCAAAAGCCCGCCAAGGAGTTTGAGCCCGTGGACGAAAGCAAGGTCGCAGTGGGCGGAATACGCTTCAACGACGGCACGGACGTGGACAACCCATTCGGAGCGGGGATCACAGGCAATAAGGCGGAGATAAGAAAGCCCGCGGAACACGCGGATGCAGCGGCGCCCGCCGAGGCGAAACCTAAACGCCCGAGGAAGAAGAAAGCGCCCGCTCCTAAACCGGAAAGCGCGGAGGAGATAAAGCCCGAAGAGGCGCCCAAACAAGAGGAAAAACCCGCTAAACCCGTCAAGGAGTTCGCTCCCATAGACGAGAGCAAGGTCGCGGTGGGCGGCATACGCTTTGCGGATGGCACCGACTTTGACAATCCGTTTGGCATGGGCATCACGGGCAATAAGGCGGAGGTCAGAAAACCCGTCGCAGAACCCGAGCAGAGCGCCGAAGAGGGCGAGAAGAGCGCAGAGGAAGTCAAACCCAAGCGCACAAGGAAGAAGAAAGCTCCTCAAGCAAAGCAAGAACCCGCCGAGCAAGAGCCGATGAACGAAGCGCCCGAAGCCAAACCTGAGACTGAAGAGGCGATAAATGCGGAATCTAAGGCGGAAGAACATGCCAAAGACGCAATAAAAAAGCCCGCAGAACATATAGAAGATAGGGCAGAAGATAAACCCTCCGAACCTGTTGAGAATAAATCCGAGGAAGCTGAGACCAAGGAAAAACCCGCGAAGCCGGACGAAGTTTCCGAAGAGAAGTCCAAAGAACCTGCGGAGGCGCCTTCGGATGAGAAGACGGCAGAGAACAATGCTAAGCCCGAAGAGGAGCAACCCGCAAAGCCCAAGCGCAAATACAATAAGCGCGCCAAGGGCGAAATAAGCCCGACTACCGCAAATCAGAAGTACTCCAAGCCGAGCGGAAAGGCGATAAATCTGTCCGCTGTGGACGAGGATAAAGTGAGCGTAGGCGGCATAAGTTTCAAGAAGGGCAGCGGAATATTCGATCCGTTTGCGGACCCGACGGCGAGCCTTGAAAACAGGGCGGAAACGTCGGACGACGAGCAATAAACAGACGGCACTGAGAGATCAGTGCCGTATAAATAATTATGAAAACGCAAACCGACGCGCCAAAATCCAAATTCAAAAAAGTCTACAACATCGTGTCCACGATAGTTGTGCTTTTGGTTTTTCTGTTTTTGGTCGCGGTGGTCGGATTTGTGCTCTGGCAGAGGCGGAGCGGCGGGGACGCAAGCCTGTTTGGATATTACATGTTCGACGTCGTCAGCGACAGTATGGAGCCCACCATCAACAAGGGCGACGTCATAATTTCCAAGCGCGTCAAAGACGTAAACTCCCTCAAAGAGGGCGACGTCATCACCTTCCGAGCGCCGTCGGGGACTTTCAAGGGCTATAATATCACGCACAGGATAATCGAGATAGAGCGCGACGAGGACGGCAACGCCTTGCACATCAAAACCAAGGGCGACAACCCGGAGGTCGATGTCGACAATTGGCAGCTTAAGCCGAGCGATGTCAAGGCGAAGTTTGTAAAAGTCTCGCCGTTTATTGCCGGCTTCAAAAATTTCATATCCAATTGGTACGGCTACGTAGTGCTTATCGCGCTGCCTCTCACGCTTGTGGGCGCGCTGCTGATCGTGGGCTACGTAAAGGATAAGGTGGCGCTTGCCAAGGAGGAGGAAAAGAAGGTCTCCGTTGATGACTTAAGCGACGAGGAAAAGCGCAAATTGCTTGAAAACTATTTGGCGTCTCCAAGCGAGGACGTAGTCTCTGAAACGAATGAAGACGGCGTTTCCGTATCCGACAAGGACGGCGCCTCTCAAACAGATGAGGACGGAGCCTCTGCGTCCGACGAGGGTGAAACCGACGCTTCTCAAGCGAGTGACGAAGCCGCTAGGACGACGAAGGATGAAGGCGGATATGAGATTGGGCAAGCCTCGAAGGAAATTTTACCGCAGGGCGATGTGGCCTCAGATGAGAAAAATATCCCCTTGAACGGCGCAGAAAATGAGGGTATTGGCGAGAGCCGAGGACAATAACATCATAATTAAGAAAATGACTTAATCGACGTTTTATATGCGCAAATATGCGGTATAAAACGTCGTTTTTGTCACTTAAGCGTAAATTTATCGCAAGTATTAAGTCGTCCGTGAAGCATAAAAAATCGGCATTGATTTTATAATTACGCGCGCAAGTTTTGCGGCGCCTGAAAAAAATTATCCGCATTAAAAAATACCACATGGCGATTTAATATTGCGTTATTGAGTACGGCGTTTATATTTTCTATTGCGTTTTTGGCGAGAATGTGATAAAATTCATTGATACTTAAAGTATTATATATTTACATATCTTGCGAAAGGAGAAAACTATGCTTGCTGCACTCAAAAGTTATGCGCTTGACGGACTTATCGGCTACCAGGTGGACGTCGAGATAGACATCAACAACGGCCTGCCCGGATATGAACTTGTCGGGCTTGCTTCCACCGCCACAAAAGAGAGCAAGGAGCGCGTGCGCTCCGCGATAAAGAACAGCGGCTATATGTATCCCGCAAAGCGCATCATCGTAAATCTTGCGCCCGCGGACACTAAGAAGGACGGACCCTTCTTCGACACTGCGATCGCTATAGGTCTGCTTGCCGCCACAGGGCAGATCGAGGGCAAGCTGTACAAGGACTACGTTTTTATCGGCGAGCTGTCCCTCGACGGGAAGTTGCGCCCCATAGACGGCATAATGCCTCTGATCATATCCGCCATGCAGGACGGGCACAAAAAGTTTATTATTCCCGCCGAAAACGCCACCGAGGCAAGTTTCATCACGGGGATAGAGGTGTATGCGCTTTCATCCTTGCGCGACGTTGTCGACATGATGAGCGGCGTCATTTACGAGCCCGTAGCGGCGTCCGATTATGCAAGCGCTCGCGTAAATCATCCCTACACGGTGGATTTTGCGGACGTGAAAGGGCAGACGGTCGCAAAACGCGCGCTTGAGATAGCCGTCGCGGGCGGACACAACGCGCTTATGATAGGGCCTCCGGGCGCAGGCAAGACCATGCTTGCAAAGTGCGTGCCCACAATAATGCCCGACATGACCTTTGAGGAGGCCATCGAGGTCACCAAAGTGCACAGCATCGCGGGCATACTTGACAGCAACATAGGCATTGTGACGACGCGTCCTTTCAGGTCTCCGCACCATACGACCACGGTCCCCGCGCTTGTAGGCGGCGGATTGAAGGCGCGCCCCGGCGAGGTCAGCCTTGCCAACCACGGCGTGCTGTTTCTTGACGAAATGCCCGAGTATACGCGCCACGCGCTTGAAACGCTGCGCCAGCCCCTCGAGGACAGAAAGGTTTGCGTGTCGAGGGTCATGCGCACGGTGGAATATCCTGCAAACTTCATGCTTATAGCAAGTATGAACCCGTGTCCTTGCGGAAACTACGGCGCAAAAGATCAGATCTGCCGCTGCACTCCGCAACAGATACACAATTACATCGGCAAACTTTCGGGGCCTTTGATGGACAGAATAGATCTGCAGATAGAGGTCGACAATATCTCCTATGACGATTTGCGCGGCGGCCACACGGCGGAGTCTTCAGCAAAGATAAAGGAGAGAGTGGACAGAGTAAGAGCGCTCGAGCGCGAGAGGTTCAAAGGCCTCGGCATACGCACGAACGCCGAGATGGGCCCAAGAGAGATCGCAAAATATTGCGCGATAGACAAGGACGGCGAACGTTTGCTTGAAAAGGCCTTCCAGAAGCTGGGCTTGAGCGCCCGCGGCACGACGCGCATACTTAAGGTCGCGCGCACCATCGCGGACATAGAGGGCTGCGAAAACATCCAGCCCGCGCATCTTGCCGAGGCAATACAATATCGCGGAGTTGACAGGAAGTATCATTAATGAACGGCAAAGATATAGCGACAAAAAATCTGCTTGCGCTAAGCTATGTGGAAGAGCTGTCATATAAAAGAAAGGCCGCTCTTCTTGAGAGGGCGGAGGAACCGTCTTGCCTTGCAAAATCCGCGAGCGTCGTCAAAGAGGCGCTCGGAGAGGAGCAGGCAGCAAAATTCTTTTCCAACCTCGACGACATAGACGGCATTATAGCGCGCCTTGAAAGAGAGGATATATGTTGGATATCCCGCTATGACGACGAATATCCCGAGGCGCTGCTTGACATCTACGACCCGCCGATAATGCTGTTTGCAAAGGGCAACGTCGCGGCGCTTAAGGGAGACGCGATCGCGGTCGTCGGGACTCGTCATCCCACTCGCTATGGGGCTAAAGTCTCGCAGGAGTTTTCCCGTGAATTTGCTCTTTCGGGGCTTACGATCGTATCCGGCTTTGCGCGAGGCGTGGACAGCATAGCGCACAAACAGTGCATAGAATGCGGCGCGCCCACTATCGCGGTGCTTGGCAGCGGACTTGACGTTTGCTATCCGGCGGAGCACCTTGGGCTTATGCAGAGCATAATAGACTGCGGCGGGCTTATCATAAGCGAATATCCGCTTGGCACAAAGCCTTTGCAATATCATTTTCCGGAGCGCAACCGCATAATCAGCGGGCTTTCGCGCGCGGTGTTTTTGGCGGAGGCGGCGGCAAAGAGCGGGTCGCTTATCACGGTCAAACTTGCCGTGGAACAGGGCAGAGACGTGTTTGCGGTGCCCGGCAACATCTACGCCGCTGAGTGCGAAGGCTCCAACAACGTGTTGCGCGAAATGCCGCACGCGCTTGCGATACGTCCCGAGGACGTGCTTGACGCCTTGCATATCGAGCGCGAGA
>CANQCC010000054.1 GCA_947589635.1 uncultured Clostridia bacterium
CCGTGCGCATGTTCGACAACTTCGTGCGCCTCTCCCGCGGCGAGGTCGCGGAGCAATGCGGGCTTAACGGATATTGTTCCCATCAATTTGTGATAGAAGCGGACGGCACTGTATATCCCTGCGACTTTTATTGTCTTGACGAATACGCGATGGGCAACATATCGGGGACGGATTTTTACGCGCTGTCCCGCCATCCCGTCGCGGAAAAGTTTATAAAAGAGAGTCTTCGCCTGCCCGCAAAGTGCAAAAAATGCGGCTGCCTAAAGCTGTGCGCGGGCGGATGCAAGCGTGAAAGAAGAGACGTGGCAAAGTGCGGCGCTTATCGCGAATTTTTCGCATATGCCCTGCCATATCTTAAAAATATATACTGAAATTACGGAGGCAAGATGACAGTAAGATCGCTTGGCGCGACATTCAGGATAGACGCGCCGATAATGTACATAATGTACGGCATTATATTGGCGTTTGTTGTGGCGCTGTCCGTATATTATATGGTGAGCTCCGTCAGGCGGGCGAAAAAGCTTGGCATAGACGGCGCAAAGATCAAGAAGGTCATAACGACTTCCATTTCATTTTCCATTCTGCCCGCGATAGGCATAGCGCTCGGCGTGGTCACGCTTGTAGGCTCGCTGGGCGTGGCGTTCCCCGCGATACGCCTGAGCGTCATAGGCTCGCTGCAATACGAGACTCAGATGGCGGACGGCGCGGCGACTGCGCTTGCGGGGTCTTTGCAAGGCCTTATGGAGAAAGGCATAAGCGCAAAGGATATGGTCACGATCGCAACCGTGATGACGGTGGCGATAATGTCGGGGCCTATACTGGTGCTTGTGTTCTATCGCCGTCTTCAGCCGAAATTTGGCACGCTTATGGGCAAAAATACGTCGGTAGGCGGCAAAAACAACGTGAATTTGGGAGAGCTGATCTTCCAGGTCTGCTTTATCGGCCTTGTGCTCGGCTACCTCGCCATGAGCATAACCTCCGTCGCGACGGGCGCGGGATATGTGGACGCATATTACAACTTTATCGCGGTCGTGGTCGCCATGCTGATAATGTATATCTGCGATTTGCTGATAACAAAACTCAAATGGCAATGGCTTGACAGCTTCGCCACGCCCGTGTCCATGCTTATCGCGATGATAGTCGTCGCCGTCATAAGCTATTGCGCAAGCACAAACGGCTGGCCTACCGCGCCGGCAGAGGCCGCGATAGGCGCCTTGATGTGAGGTGAGTATGAAAAAACTTCCGCATGATTTCAACTTCAGATATCACCTCATTGGCAGAATATGGACGGCGCTCGCGATAGTTTTGTTCATATCCGTGCCCATAACGCTCGGGCTGTACTACGGCGAGACTCCGGACTGGAAGGTTTTCGGGACGTCCGCAGTCATAATCCCCCTGCTCATAAACTTCATTTCCGGCATTGTGGAGCCAATAATTTACGCGCCAATGCTTGGCACAAACGGCGAGTATCTTGCGTTTATCACGGGCAATTTGTCCAATCTCAAGATCCCGTGCGTGGTCAAGGCGCAGGAGATCTGCGGCACTAAGGTCGGCAGTGAGGAGCACGAGGTCGTCTGCACTCTTGCCGTCGCCACAAGCACGCTTGTCACCGTGGTCATAATCGCCGTGCTCGTGCTGTGCTTAGGCCTCAGCAACCTTCAGGCGGTGGTCTCCCGCAACGAGTGGATAATGCCCGCCTTCACCTGCGTAGTCTACGCGCTGTTCGGCTCGCTCGGCGGCAAATACGTCGCGAAAAATCCCAAACTCGCGCTCATCCCCGCCGCCATAATAGTCGTGCTGTCAGTGATCTTGGGCGTGACCGGAGTGAGTTCGGGCATAGGATCGGCATACCTGTTTATCGGCATCGCGATCTGCGGAGCCTTCGCCGCCTGTCGCTTCGCCATGCAAAAGAAAAAGCAGCGCGCGGAGGAGGAAAGCGCAAGACTTGCCGGCATAGACGATACGCATGAGATGAATGACAAAACTCCCACCCCTACGCAAGCGGACGAAACCGCTTCCGCCTCTGACGAAAACGCCTCTACTGAAGACGAAAACGCCTCCGACGAGAACAAAGCCGTGTTAAATGAGGATGGGGTCTCTCCCGCCACTGACGAAAATGCCTCTACTGAGGATGAAACCGCCTCCGACGAGGATAAATCAGAGGCAAATGAGGACGAAACCGCTTCAGCCGAAGACAAAGCATAAATAAGAAGCGCAAGCGCAAAAACTTAGGATATGTGCAAAGTTTTATAAAAAACGGACGGTCCATCGGCAAATTCCGATATCCGTCCGCTTTCATTTTCAGTTAAATTCAATTCATTTCAGTTCGAAGGACAATATCTGTTCCCCGCCGTCCAGCGGAAGCACGCTTACCTTGCCATCGTCCACCACGGCGTAGCTGCGCTTTACGTCCGCGGGGCAAATGCCTATCGCGCCCACGCATACATAGTGCACGCCCTCAACTTCGGCATGGGAGGGCTTGTGGAAATGGCCGTAAAACACCGCGTCGCCCGCCTTCAGCCCTTGCGCGGGATGGTCGGGATTTATCTTGTGCCCGTGCGTGAAGACAAGTTTGTGGCCGCCGACTTCAAGCGAGCAGGACGTGCAAAACTTAAAATTGCTTATCATCTCGTCCACTTCGCTGTCGCAATTGCCTTTGACGGCGAAGATGTTTGCGCTTATCGCGTTGAGGGCCTCCGCCACCTGCATTGGCGCGTAGCCTGCGGGGAGCGGATTGCGGGGACCGTGATTGTACACGTCGCCAAGCAAAACGAGTCGCGCGACGCCGCTTTGTATCTCCTTGACGTGCGCGTCGAGAAATTTTTTAAGATCGGGGAAAGACCCGTGAATGTCGGAGCATATATAAAGTTTCATTTTTTACCTCCTCGCTTATTTTAGCATAGCTCCCCCTCCTCGTCAATCGCGGGGCGCATTTTTGCGGAGCTTTGGGCGCATAAAACCGCCATATTTGAGAAAATTTGTTTTTATGTATTGTTACATTAAATATATTATGATATAATATTACAAAATAACGGAGGATCTTTATGGAAACCATCAGACTTCGCACCCCTTTTGAGGTTGGCGATATTCCCCTTGCGGAATATCCCCGCCCACAGTTTGAAAGAAACAGCTATCTCACATTGAACGGAAAATGGGATTATGCAATTCTCAGGAAGAGCGAATCCTTCAACGGCGAATATCAGGGACAGATACTTGTGCCCTACTCTCCCGAAAGCCTTTTGAGCGGCGTGGGAGAAAACGTCGCGGTCACTCCCGAGGACAAACTTTTGTACCGTCGCAGCTTCGATGTGCCCGCGGACTTCATCAAAACGCACACCGTCATCAACTTCGGCGCGGTGGATTTCTGGTGCAGAGTCACGCTTAACGGCGCCACCGTCGGAGAACATTCCGGCGGATATATGCCCTTCTCGATGGACATAAGCGACAAGATAGTGCCCGGCGTCAACGTCATAGAGCTTGAGGTCACAGACCCCTCCGACACAAGCTACCACACCCACGCCAAGCAGGCGGTGAAGCGCGGCGGCATCTGGTACACCCCTCAATCGGGCATATGGCAGAGCGTATGGATAGAGTCCATGCCCGCGGCGTACCTCAAAGACGTGCACATCGTCCCCGACATTGACAAAAACGTCGTGAAACTCTCCTTCAAAAAGAGCCAGGACTTGCCGGTTGAAGTGCTCATCCTCGACAGCCCCGAAGGCACGACGGAGCTTGCCTCCGCGATATGCGCGGGCGACGAGATCGAGATCCCGTTTGAAAATTACGAGCTTTGGTGCCCCGAAAATCCCAAGCTGTACGGCCTCGCCTTCAAGATAGGCGAAGACGTGGTACGCTCCTACTTCGGCATGCGCAAATTCAGCTGGGTAGTGGACGGCAAGGGCTTCAAGCGCATGGGGCTAAACAACAAGCCTTACTTCATGAGCGGCGTGCTCGATCAAGGCTATTGGTCGGACGGCATGCTTACTCCTCCGTCCAACGCGGCGCTTGAGTACGACGTCAAACTTGTCAAATCCATGGGCTTCAACATGATAAGAAAGCACATCAAGATAGAGCCTCTCAGGTGGTACTATCACTGCGACAAGGAGGGCATCCTGGTGTGGCAGGACATGGTGACGGGCGGCACAAAGTACAACATGCTTTATATCGGCGTACTGGCGTTTGTCGGCATCCACATCAAGGACAATACGGAGCGCGCATACAAGCGCCTCGCCCGTGCGGACAAGGAAGGCCGCGACGAGTTTGAAAGAGAGGTGGACATCACAATGGACTACCTTAAAAACTGCGTCGGACTTTGCACCTGGGTCCCGTTCAACGAGGGCTGGGGACAGTTTGACAGCGTGCGCATAACAAATCACATGAAGGAGGTCGATCCCACCCGCCTTATAGACAGCGTCTCGGGTTGGAACGATCAGGGCAAGGATACGTCGGACACGAAGTCGCAGCACATCTACTTCCGCCCCATCACGGTGCCCAGGTTCGAAAAGCGCTGCCGCGTGCTGTCGGAGTTCGGCGGATATTCGCTTAAGACGGAAGGCCACGTGTTCTCTCCCGGCAAGTCCTTCGGATATCGCGTGTACAAAAAGCCGGAAGCGCTTGAAAAAGCCTTCAAAAAGCTGTACGAAAAGCGCATAATCCCCAACGTCGCCAGAGGCTTGAGCGCGACCGTATACACCCAGGTCAGCGACGTCGAAGAGGAGATAAACGGCCTTGTGACCTACGACAGAGCGGTCACAAAACTGCCCATCGACATGGTCAGAAAGCTTAACGAGCAACTTGTGATAAAAGACTGACATTTTTCAAAATCGGCGCTTTATCCCCCTAAAAAGCCGCGATAAAGCGCCGATATTAAAGGATAATATGAGTATTGCAGACAAAATTTTCATATCCACATGCCGCGACATAATCGACAACGGCGTATCCGACGAAGGGTTGCCCGTCCGTCCGCATTGGGAGGACGGCACGCCCGCGCACACGATAAAAAAGTTTTGCATCGTAAACCGCTATGATTTAAGTCGCGAGTTTCCCATAATCACGCTTCGTCGCACGGCGTTCAAATCGGCCATAGACGAGCTTCTTTGGATATGGCAAAAGAAATCCAACAACGTCCATGAGCTCGGCTCGCACATCTGGGACAGCTGGGCGGACGAAAGCGGTTCCATAGGCAAGGCGTACGGCTATCAACTCGGCATAAAGCACATCTACCCCGAAGGCGAGTTCGATCAGGTCGACAGAGTGTTGTATGACCTCAAAAACAATCCGACTTCCCGCCGCATAATGACCAATATATATAACTTTGCCGATCTGCACGAGATGCATCTTTATCCGTGCGCTTACTCCATGACCTTCAACGTCGCCGCGGGCAAGCTGAACGCCATACTGAATCAGCGCAGTCAGGACACGCTGACCGCCAACAATTGGAACGTCGTGCAATACGCGGTGCTTGTGCATATGCTCGCTCAGGTAAGCGGCCTTGAAGTCGGCGAGCTGGTGCACGTGATAAGCGACGCGCACATCTACGATCGCCACGTCCCCATTGTGGAGGAGATCCTGAAAAATCCTCAATACCCTGCCCCGACTTTCAGAATGAATCCCGACGTCAAAAACTTCTATGACTTTACCGTAGACGATTTCGAGCTTGAAAATTATCGCTATACCAAACTCGACAAAAAGATCGAGGTCGCGATATGAAACTTATCGTCGCCGTAGACAAAAATTGGGGTATAGGCAAAAACAACGGCCTGCTGTTCGATCTGAAAGCGGATATGCGCCATTTTGTGGAAAATACGCGCGGCAAGACGGTGATCATGGGCTACAACACTCTGAGATCGCTTCCGGGCGGCATGCCGCTTAAGGGCAGAATCAATATCGTGCTGTACCCAGAGGGCAGCGACGAGGACGCAAACGAAAGAGGCTATATCCTTGCGCGCTCCCTTGAGGAGCTGGCGCGCGAAGTGCAAAAGTACGCAAGCGACGACGTGTACGTGATAGGCGGCGCGATGATGTATCACACCATGCTGCCCTATTGCGACGAGGCGATAATAACCAAAGTCGACGCGGACGGCGGCGCCACCGTGTTTTTGGACGACCTTGACGCGCTTGAAAATTGGACGCTTTCTACCGTCTCGCCCGTCATTGAGGATCAAGGATATCAAATACGCTTCTGTACCTATCAAAACTCCTCCCCGCAGAAATTTTTGTGATGAGGAAATAACCACTCGCCAAAATTTTACGATAGAGAGTTTTCGCCTTACAAGAATTTATCCTGTATAGTACAGCGCTTATAAAAACCTGTCCCGCAAAAAATCAGAGCTTATAAATACTAAACCTGCAAAAAAAATCGGCCTTAACAAAGCGATTCGATATGATAAAAAATCTTCCTCGGAAAGAGGAAGATTTTTGTTTGCATTTATTGTCTGCTTTTAAGCCTTCAGGCTATGTCCAAACTCCGCAAAGGCGTCGCCTGTCGCGGAGTAAAAACATCATTTTTTCTCAAGCGCCTGTCCGGCAACTTAAGCGAAAACAATCAGTCGCCGAGTATCTTGCTGAGTTGCTCGAAGATGAACGCCGCCTTTTGTTGCTCCGCGTCGTCCATTGCCGCAGGCTGTGCGGGTTGAGGCTGAGGAGCGGGCTGGACGGGCTGAACGGGCTGCTGATACACGGGTTCGGGTTGAGGCGCCCTGGGAGCAGTCTGCACGGGGATGGGTCTGACGTTTGCGACCTTCTTCTGTTGAGGAGCGCCGACCTTCTTGTATCCGGAATTGAGCACCGCCTGCGTGGAAGCCGCGCCGCTCAACAAAATGACCTTATTGCAAAGCACGGAGTTCTTATCCGGCTCCACAACGCCGGCGACGACGTCTTTGCCGTATGCCTTGAGGTAAGCGATGAGCGGAGTGATGTCCCCGTTGCCGTATATGATGAAGAAACCGTCGATGTTGGGGAATTGAGCAAGCCTTGCCGCATCTATGACCTGGCGAAGGTCAAGTTTGCCCTTGCGCTTTTTGGGGAGCGCGGACAGCGCGTCATAGCTGTTTTCCTGAATGAATTCGCCATAATCTTTTGTGCGCTTTGCGGAATATCCGTAAAACTTGCAAGCGGCGATCTCGCCATAACGGGAAAGCTCCTCAAGAGCGGAAGCAAACACCGTGAACGGAACGCGTACGCTTTCGATATCCGCCAAAACGACATATTTCTTTGTTGCTGCCATAATCTTCTCCTTGTCAACCCGACGAGTTGACTTATATTATATTATAAATTTATTCTATCTTAATTTATTCGATTTGTCCACAGTTTTTTTTACTTCTCTTATAATAAAATAGCCACTGTTGCACAAAACCCGCATATCTGCCGTATTTTTGAACCAATAAAGTGGACATTTTGTCGGGAGGCGTGTTTTTGTAGGTCTCGGCGAAGACCTTCCTTATCCAGGTGTCGACGGGAAAAACGTCAAAGCGGTTGAAGCCGAAAAGCAATATGCAATCGGCGACTTTGCGCCCTATCCCGCGCATGCTCATAAGCCTCTCGCGAAGCGCTGGAGTGTCGAGGGATGTAAGGTCGTCAAGCTTTATGTCGAGCATGGCTTTTGCGACTCCGTCAAGATATGAGGCCCTGTACCCCGCGCCGACCGAGGCATAAAACTCCTCGCCTGCCCCCGCAAGCGCCTCGAGCGTGGGAAACGCGCTGTAGCCTCCCATGTCCTCCCCAAGCGCGGAAGATATGCGCTCGATTATCCCTTTAATGCGTGGGATATGATTGTTTTGCGAGATGATAAACGAAAATATCGCCTCGACGGGATCCTGCCTGAGTATATGTATGCCGCGGCCGAAAGCCATCGCCTCGGACAGCGTGCCGCCGTCTTCAAGCCCCGCCTGAATAGCCGCGTAATCCGTATCGAAATCAAAATAGCGCTTGAAAAATTGAGCGTTGTCGCAGTCCACCCTTAGGCAATCTTCCTCCTCGCGCGCGTAGGCTATGTGCCCAAGCGCCTGCACCCTGTATCCGTCCTCCGTCTTTACATAGCGGAAGACCTGCCCGCATTCAAGCGTGGCGGCGATGTCAAAATAAGGCGATTTTTCAAGCGTAAAGAATTGCATATAAGAAAAGTATATAAAAAAATCGCGCCGTTTTTTGACGGCGCGGCGTTGTCAGTTTTCCTGTGCGTAGACGGAAACTTGCTTGCGATCTTTGCCGACGCGCTCAAATTTGACCACGCCGTCGATAAGCGCAAACAGTGTGTCGTCCTTGCCTATGGACACGTTGTTGCCCGGATGATATTTTGTGCCTCTTTGACGGACGAGGATGTTGCCCGCAAGCACAAATTGTCCGTCGGCGCGCTTAGGGCCGAGACGTTTTGCCGCAGACTCGCGCCCGTTGTGGGAAGAACCGGAGCCTTTTTTATGAGCAAACAGTTGTATGTTGATAAACATTTTACTTTACCTCCAAAGTTATGAAGTCCGAATATGTTTCGTAGAGGTCGGACGCCCCTAAGTATGCGGTCTTTAAGATGATGTCGGCGTCGTGCAAGTCGCTGTCCGAGATGTCTTTTGGAAGGATCATTTTAAGATATCCCTTCTCGTCGTCCGTCTCGTACCCGACGTTCAGGCCGAGGATCCTTATGATCCCAAGCACCGCCGTCTGGATCACGGAGCTTGCCGCCGCGCAGACGATGTCCGCGCCCTCATCGGCATATTCGCAGTGCCCATTGCACTCTATGCCGACAAACTTGTCGCCCTCTTTGATAAACCGCACCGTGAGCATTGCTTAGCCCTCGATAGCGACAATCTTCAGCTCCGTATAGGGCTGACGATGGCCTTGACGCTTTCTGATGTTTTTTTTGGCTTTGTAGTGGAAGACAAGGATCTTTGCATATTTGTCCTGCCTTGTGACGACGGCCCTGACCTTGCAATTTGCAGCCTCTGCGCCCGCCTTCACACCGTTTTCACCTGCGACAAGAAGCGCTTTAAGCTCGACATCGGCGCCGACTTCGGCATCGAGTTTTTCGACCTTAACGAGCATATCCTGCTCCACCTTGTACTGTTTGCCGCCGCATTCAACGATTGCGTACATACTTTACCTCCTCTGACCAGTCTCGCCGTAATGGTGCGGGCGAAATGCCTGACTTAAAAGACCACTTTCGAGCGGCTCGACATCTAATTTAACAAACCGCGGCGGATTTGTCAAATGTTTTTATTGTTTTTTTGTATTATAATATATATAGATATTATTTATCGCTGCTATACCCGATCGTTAGGCGCGCAGATTTGAGAATATTTTACCAGATGCACGTTGTTCATCTGTTTTGCCTTTTCTATGCACCCTGTTGTAAAGCCGGTTTTTGAAAATAGATAGTAATGCACCTCACTATAATTGAACAAGGTCGCCTTGTATAGTAGGCTGTCAAGCACGCCCACGTCCACTTTTTCATTTGTCCATTTACACTCGGCAAGTAACGCAACGTTTTTGTCTTGTTCTCCTACTATATCTATTTCCACTTGCTTTTTAGCAGACGGATCATTGCCCCACCAGCTCCCAAGCGAAGAAAATTCAACCGGGCACTTTCCATTCAACAGCAAATTCCAAAGGTACTGTTTGCAAATTTCTTCAAAAACTTTTCCCATATAGTCAGGCAATTGTTGTTCTATTCTTCGATATGCTATATCTCCGGCACCTCTTGCAATGACTGAGTTGTTTGGCAACACAAATCTATACCAAAAACGAAACAAGTTGTCTTGAACAGAGTATATTGATTTCTTAGACTTCTTTTCGCCATAAGGAGCTTCTTTTTTAATGATGCCGAGTTCAATCAACTGTTTTAAATAGGTTGCACATACATTTGTTTCTGCCCCAACCTTGGATGATATTTC
>CANQCC010000055.1 GCA_947589635.1 uncultured Clostridia bacterium
TCCCGAGCGGCCAAAGGGAGCAGACTGTAAATCTGCCGTCAGCGACTTCGGTGGTTCGAATCCACCCCTGCCCACCAAGAGAAACCTAAAACGAACCACTCGTTTTAGGTTTTTCTTTATACTTGGGCAGGGAGGATTAAGCGCATTTTCAATGCGCCGCAAAGCTCTGCTTTGCGCGAACCACCGTTCGGTGCTGACGTTCCGCTTCAGCAAATAAATTTGCTCGCTTCACTATTACGGCAGCTCTACTGCCTACGAATCCACCCCTGCCCACCAAGAGAAACCTAAAACGAACCACTTTCATTGGCAGGTTTTTTAACTTTTACATAAGCTCCCATAACGTTGGCGGGCGTAAAATTTATTGCAACAAAGCGGGCTATGTGTTAAAATTATGCAAAAAGGTTCAGGCAAGTCGATATATGGAAAAGAGAAGGTGTAATTTCAGTTTTGGGGCAAGCGAGCGGAAAATCACGCAAAAGGATGTGTTGTATCACGATACTCGCTGGTGCAAGCCCGAACATCGCGACGGCGAGCTGTACGCGATGCTGGTGCTCGAGGGCATGCAGGCGGGCGTAAGTTGGAACTTGATTTTAATGAAAGAGGATAATTTTCGCAGGGCATTCGACGGCTTTGATCCGAGCGTAGTCGCGGGCTACGGCGAGGACAAAGTCGAGGAGCTTATGCGGGACAGCGGCATTATCCGCAACAGGCGTAAGATAGAGGCGGCGATATCAAACGCAAAGGCATTTTTAAGGGTGCAGACGGAATTTGGGACTTTTGACAAGTTCATATGGAGTTTTACGGACGGAAAAGTTGTCGACCATCATCTTGCGGACGCTAAGGACATGCCCGCAAAGGACGAACTATCCGAAAAAGTCAGTGCGGAACTAAAAAAGCGGGGCTTCAAATTTGTCGGCCCGACCATAGTTTATTCATATCTGCAGGGTATCGGCGTGATAAACGACCACTGCGAATATTGCGATTTCAGATAAACAATACCATATTAGCAAGTTGGTGAAGCGCCGATAGCGCATGGAAAAGGAGGATATATGACTGCCAGAATATTGACTGACGATGGATGATACGATTCGATTGTGTTTGCGATATATGACACTGAAGATTGCTATGAGGCGCTTGTTTTTGACAAAACCCTTACAAAGCTTATCCGCGTCAAGACGACTGAGAGCAATATCCATATTTTTCGCAAGGTTTTCATTTATGATATTCGCGTACAGAATTGGGTCGTGCGAGACGGCGAAGAAGGCTATAAGGAAGAGGGCTATGAATGGATACTGTCCGCCGGCGATTTAAGCAACGTGATGGAAAGATGTAAAGGTCTGCAAGCGGATGTGAAATATATCGAGTTCTTTATTCCGAAAGATGACGATGACATCCGCGGGCTTTTGACGGCAGCGGAAGATTTTCACGACGCCACCGTTGGGGATATTTACGTCAAGGACGGCAAGTTGTACATCCTGTTTAATGCATGGAGCGTCGACGTTTTGTTTGAACTTGAAGGCAATGTGGAAACAAATCTGATTGTCGGGTATGGCAATATGGAAATCGGCGACGATTATCCCATCATTCTGTGTGCCTCCATGTTCAAAGAGGGCGAAAGATATTGCTGGACAGATTATGAAGCCGTAACGTCTTTTGAAATCCTCGCGCGCGAAAAACCCGATATCGCATATTTTATCGCCGACAAAGTGCGTTGGACTTTGACTCCACGAAACGAATAGTTGGGTATTCGCGGCATATCCAATACGTTTGCAAATTTTGACATATGATGCTAAAATATGTTTGAAATAGCAATACCGGAGATATTATGGAAAACAAACTCAGGTCAAAATTACAGCAGAATCACGAACTGTTTAAGGCAAAGTATCAGCAGCTTGAACAGCGCCGCGTGGCGTTTAACGAAAGGCTTAAAAGCAATATTGCGGAGCTTGAGTTGTTGCGCAAGGAGACTAGCGCCAAGGCAAAACGCAAGGCGAAAAAACTTGCCAAAAAGATATCATTTGACGTGCGTTATGGCTACGTCGAGGGCGGGCACATAAAGAACGAGATCCTTGGCATGCTTACGATATACAGCTTTGGCAGGTCGCACAAAGTGAACGCGATCCGCCACATCCGCTTTGACGAAAGCGACCCGGTGCTGTATCTTAACATTTATCAAAACAAAAAACGCGATATGAGCGTCAAAGCCAAGGTCTTCGTGTACATCCACGGCGGAGGCTGGATAGGCGGATGGCCGGAATCGCGCGAAGCGTTTACGACTAAGGTGGCGGCGGCGGGCTATTTTGTCGCGAGTCTGTACTATGGTGACGCGCCCGAATATGCGCATCCAAAGATGATAGAAAACATCTACAAAGCGTTCGCCTGGCTTAAGGAGCACGCGGATGAGTACAACATCGACATGGACAGCATATTCGTCGGCGGCGAGTCCGCGGGCGGGCACTTGAGCGCTATGGCGGGCTGCATTGCAACAAATCCCGAATATAACGCGAGGTTCGATCTCGACGAGCGCTCCCGCCATCAAAAGATTAAAGGGCTTGTGCTAAATTGCGGCGTATACGATATGGAAAAGGCGCTGGAAACGGGTTTCCACAACATCAACATATATACGGAGGCATTCTGCGGAGGGCACAAACTTATCGACATGCCGTCGGAGTTTATCAACGAAGTCTCGCCAATAAATTGGATAACGAAAGATTTTCCGCCCGCATATTGCATTTCCGCCGAGAACGACAAACTTGCTGTGTTGACCTTCGATTTTGTGGACAAGTTATACGATCTTGGCGTATATGTGGATCATTATCACGCGGAGGGCAAACTTGCGGTGCATGCGTTCGCCGTATCGCAAGGCTTCAAGATTTGCAAAATAGCGATGCAGGGCACGCTTGAGTTTTTAAGCGGACTGCAAAATTTCGATGAGGAAGAAGCTTTTGCCGGTGCCGAAGGCAATTCCGTAGATAAATCAGAACAAAACAGCGGAGGAGAAGTATGAGATATTGCCCGAATTGCGGAGAAAAATTGTCAGAAAAGTATTCGTTTTGCCCGAATTGCGGCTCGCACATCGTGACGGACATACAAAGCGAGCCGTCTCCGTTTGAAGACATAGAGGAACTTGAAGAGGAAGTAAACATCGGCGCAAAAAGCCGCCAAAGCGCGTCAAGAGTGAGGAAAGGCGCAGAACAGAGCGGATCCACGGCAATAAAGCCAAATCTTATGCAGACCATTGCGAAGGTGTTTATGATTATCGGTTGCATAGCCTACGGCTGGACGTTGATCCCGCTGTGCTGGACCATACCGATGACCGTATCTTATTTCAAGCATGTGAACAGCGGCGTGCCGGTCAGCGTAGGTTTCAAAGTTTGCTCGCTGCTGTTTGTAAACTTGATTGCGGGCATACTTATGCTTTGCGACGACTTTAGCGTTGAAGATTTATAAGAAACAGGCAATCTAATCAAACGTTTTCGATTATTTGCGATATTTTAACGAAATTAAAAATTCATATATTATAAGCAAAACGACATCTCTTGCGATGTCGTTTTGCATAAGCACGAGTTAGTCTGTAAGCCGAGTTCTGTGTTAGGTTACCATCTATCTAGGCGGTATATCGCTATATCGCTCAAGCGATGTGGGGAGCGATAGGGCTTCTTAAATGCTCCCGATCTTGCATCGAGTGGGGTTTACATCGCGCCTTGTCGCCAATTTGCGGGTGAGCTCTTACCTCGCCTTTCCATCCTTACCCGAAGCGGGCGGTTTTTTTCTGTTGCACTGTCCTTGAAGTCGCCTTCACAAGTAGTTAGCTTGCACTCTTGCCCATTGATGCTCGGACTTTCCTCAATATTTCATGCGGCAACCCGGCTAACTCGCGATATATATTATACGCTCTCGGCGGAATTTTGCAAGCAAAAATTGTCTTGCTCCGATATTAACGTCTTAAAATGGCAATATTTAGTGTATGGAGTATGCGATAAGCGTTGGCGTGACGTTGATATTTTTGGCTATATTTATTCTGACAAGAGGGGAAGTACGCCCAAAATATCCCCGCGAACTTGACGACGAACAGTTTTATGGCGGGTTTGAGAAACTTACAAAAACTATGCCTTTGCCAACAAAGACCTCCAAAACAGACGGACAAAGATATTTGACCTCCATAAACAAAAATCTCAGGAAAATCAAACGGAAAAAATATGGGGAGCGATTTTCATATTTCATAATTGACAAAAAGCATATTAAGGAAACCTTCGCAAGGCTTAACATGGGCGCGCTGCCATCCGTGGACGGCGAGGCGAGGGCGGTAAAAATTGCGAGATATTGCATTGACAACTCGGGAGGGAAATTGGATATGGACCGCTTCGGGCGGGCGCTCGAGGCGCAAAACCGCGTCCGAACGCTTACGTTTAAGGAGATAGACAACATGGCGCAGGCGATAAAATTTGTGTTGCTTGAAAATTTGGCGTCGCTATACGTAAAACTTGTCGCGCTTGCAAAATGCGAAGGCGTTGCCGTCGCGTACATCAAATCCCCGCTGTCCGTAAGCGGAAAGTATAAAGATATGCTGAGGTCGCCGCTTTTTTTAAGCATGTGCGCGGATATAGCTGGATATAAAAGCGAAAAGTTGTACGGAATATACGACGGGACTATGGCGGGGCTTAAAACAGAATTAGACCGCATAAAAAGCGCTTTGAAAATATTGGATAGGGAAGATTTTACGCCGTATTATACTCCGCTTGAGATATTTGATAAATACGAAACATTCGCTTCGGCGGGCGCTGATACAAAGAAAAATTTTCTTTCGCTCGTGGGAGAACTGAGCGACAGAGAAAATCTTGATGAATTTCTTATCGCGATAAGAGTGGATAAATATATGTCAAGCGCTTCGGCGGGGCATATGAACGTAAAGCGACTTAATTTTGCGGGCAGAAAAATTTGCCTTATAAATCAAAAGAAGGACATATCCATGCTTGGCGCGGCGTTAAGTTCTCATTACTTCATGGAGCTGTTTTTCAGGCCTACAAATAATAGAATTAACAGCAGAAGTATTACAAAAATCCTTGATTTTGAGAATACTTTTGAGCCGATTTATAAATTCAGGACAGTAAATTTTGGAATATCTGCCAAAGATGGACGGCTTACACTGTCTCCGAGGTTGCCAAAAGAGGTAGAGGGAGCGGACGTGGCTTTCAGATATGGCGGAGTCAGGCATATTTTGCGTCTCAGACGAGGCGGAGAGAGGCAGCTTTACCTTGGTAATACGCTGCTTAAGGGCACAAGCGAGATCAAACTGTCCTCCAGACCGCTTGAGATAACTCTTATAATTGGCGACGAAGAGGAGAAATGAGTTTCAGAGCGGCGATAATTTTGCATTTTTGTTGACTTATAAATTTTATAATGCTATTCTACTATAGAAATCACGCGTGCACATATGCGCGCAAGACTTTGGAGTTGTCAGATGACGGAAAAACTTGATAACATCAAAAACGCCGCGCTTGCAAGCGTCGCCGAGGCTTCAACAACGGCTCAGCTTGCGGCGATCAGGGTAAAATACCTTGGCAAAAGCGGCGAAATATCCCTCATTATGAGGGATATGGCAAACGTTCCCAAAGAGGAGCGCCCCGCGCTTGGCAAACTTGTCAACGAGGCGAAAGGCGAGGTGGAAACCGCCCTAGAAAGCAAATTTGCGGCGCTTGAAGAGGAAGAAAAGAGCGCTCGCCTTAAGGCGGAGGCGATAGATATCACGCTTCCCGTGACCCCCGCAAACGGCGGACTTCATCCGCTTACGCTTGTGCGCAGGCAGCTTATAGACATCTTCGCGGGCATGGGCTTCAGCGTCGCCGAAGGCCCCGAAATTGAGAGTGATCTTTACAATTTTCAACTTCTCAACATCCCCAAAGACCATCCTTCGCGCGACATGCAGGACACGTTTTACGTCAACGACAACTTTGTGTTGCGCACGCAGACTTCCGCCATGCAGGCGCGCATTATGACAAAGACGCAGCCTCCTATCCGCGTAGTCATCCCGGGCAAGGTGTACAGAAGCGACGACGACGCCTCGCACAGCCCCATATTCAATCAATTTGAGGGCTTGGCGGTGGACGAGCACATCACTATGGGCGATCTGCAGGGCTGCCTTACCACGTTCGCCAAAAAGATATTCTCCGAGGACACCAAAATAAGACTTCGCCCTTCGTATTTCCCGTTTACGGAGCCGTCTGTCGAGGTGGACGTTACCTGCTCGATGTGCCACGGCAAGGGCTGCAGAGTGTGCAAGGGCACCGGCTGGGTGGAGATCCTGGGCGCCGGCATCGTCAATCCCGCGGTGCTTGAAATGTGCGGCATAGACAGCAAAAAATACAGCGGATTCGCGTTCGGTTTCGGCATAGACCGAATCGCTATGATAAAGTACGGCATCCCCAACATCAAGCTGCTGTACGAAAACGATATGCGCTTCCTTGCGCAATTCAACTGAGGAGGCAAAATATGTTAGCGCCGATTTCATGGCTTAAAGATTATGTGGATATCAACGTCTCGCCCGAAACGCTCGCAAAAAAACTTGTCGCGATCGGCTTCGAGGTGGAGGACATCATATATCAGAACAGAAGGGCTGAAAAGGTTGTCACAGGCAAGATAATCAATGTGGAAAAACATCCCAACGCGGATCGCCTGCGCGTGACGAAGATCGACGTCGGAGACAGAGTCATCAACGTCGTGACCAACGTTCCCGTAGTTGGCGGCGAAAATATCGCGGTCGCGCTTGACGGCGCCACGCTTGCAGACGGCAGCAAGATAACCAGAGGGGAGCTACGCGGCGTGCTGAGCGAAGGCATGCTTTGCGGGCTTGAAGAGCTTGGCATTACCACCGACGACGTCGACGGGCAGACGGCGGGAGACATTGTCCGCTTCGAGGACGGAGTGCAACTTGGCGTAAACGCGCTTGACGCGCTTGGCGTAAACGACGTCATTCTTGACGTAGCCGTCACCGCAAATCGTCCCGACTGCAACAGCATTTATAAACTTGCCAAAGAGGTCGCGGTCGCGCTTGGCACGAGCTGTCGCGAGCCGCACATCAACTATAAAGTCGCTTCTCGCGACGTCAAAAACCTGTACGACTTTGCGGGCAGCAAGACAAGCGAGCTGCTTAAGAGCGTGCAGGTGAAAAACAGCGAACTTTGCCCGAGATATATGGCGGCAGGAGTGAAAAATATCCGAATCGAGCCCTCTTCGAGGCTTATAAAGTCTCGTTTGCGCGCCGTAGGCATCCGTCCTATAAACAATATCGTGGACATCACAAACTACGTGCTTATGGAGATCGGCCAGCCCATGCACGCGTTTGACAGGCGGGACCTCGAAGGGCAGGCTATCGTGGTGCGAAACGCCGAGGAGGGCGAGACGATCGTGTCTCTTGACGGCAAACTTAACAAACTCAGCGGCGACATGCTTGTCATCTGCGACGCAGTAAAACCCGTCGCGGTCGCAGGAATTATGGGCGGCCTTAACAGCGGCATCAAGAGCGATACTCAGGCGATAGTTTTCGAGGCGGCAAAGTTCGCGCGCGACAACGTGCGCCGCACTTCCCGCGCTCTCGGGCTTCGCAGCGACAGCTCGGCAAGATTCGAAAAGGGGATCGACTTCGCTTCTCAGCGCCTCGGAATGGAGCGCGCGCTCACGATGGTCTATGAAAGCGGGGCGGGCGACATCCTCGAGGGCATGTACGACGTAAAAGTCGATTACCGGCCTCAGCGCGAGATAAGATTTACGACAAGCAAGATACGAGACATTCTCGGTTGCGCGGTGCCGAAGGCGAGACTTATCGACATCCTTTCAAAACTTGGCATAGCGGTCAGCGAAGAGGGCGGAACTCTCGTCGCGCACGTGGGCGAGGACAGAGAGGATATCGCGGGCGTGAACGACCTCGCCGAGGAGTTTATCCGCGTGTACGGTTATCGCCACATCAAGCCGACGCTTTTCAAATACGCGACTCTCACGGAGGGCGGAGTGCCCGACAACATAAAGGCTGTGGACAAGATAAAGGATACGCTTGCCGCGTGCGGACTTCGCGAGGCGGTGACATATTCGTTTACATCTCCCGCGTTTGCAAGCAAACTTCGCCTTGCGGAGGACGACGTCAGGCGCATAAGCGTAAAACTTGTCAACCCGATAGGGGAGGCGCTTAGCGTCATGCGCACAAATCTCACGCACAGTATGCTTGAAACGCTTGCGTACAACGTGACGCACTTTGTGGGCGCCGCTTCGCTGTTTGAGGTCGCGAGGGTGTATCTTCCCAAGGCGCTGCCTCTTGAAGAACTGCCCGTCGAAAGAGAAAAACTTGCGATAGGAATGTACGGCGACGGGGCGGACTATTTCCGCATAAAGGGCGCGCTTGAAAGCGTGCTGGCCGCGCTGAACGTAAGAGGAGAAAGATATGTGCGCTCCTCGGAGCCTTTCCTGCATCCAGGCAGAAGCGCGGACGTCATCATAGACGGCAAAAAAGCGGGCTACATAGGCGAAGTACATCCGGACGTCGCAAAGGATTACGGCGTGGACAACTTCAGGCTGTACGTCGCCGAGGTGTATGTGGATATGATCGCGGGCGAAAATGCGCTTAAATATCGCACATATTCGCCGTTTACGCGCTTCCCGATAGTCGAGCGCGACCTTGCGGTCGTGGTAAACGAAGAAGTTTTTGCGGCGGATATGCTTGACGCGGTGCGCTCCGCAAAGGCCGCGAACCTTGTGGACTTCAGGGTGTTTGACACCTACAGGAGCGAGCAGATCGGCGAAGGCAAAAAGAGCGTGGCGCTGCGCTTCTATTTTGCAAATCTCGACCGCACGCTCCTCGACAGCGAAGTCAACGCCGCGATGGATAAACTTTTGTCCGCGCTCAAGCGCAAAGTCGGAGCGAAGATAAGATAGTTTTAACGCTATGTTCGATCAAAAAAGTCTTTTAACGCTTGAATATCCCAAGATCCTTGAGGAGCTTGCCGCTCAGGCGCAGTCCACGGGCGGCAAAGCTAAGGCGAGGGCGCTTGTCCCATCCTCTGATCCGGAGGAGGTTTTGCATTCTCTCGACGCCACTTCGGAGGCGGACAGGGTGCTGTTTGAATATTCTCTCAGCCCCTCTTTCGCTATAGAAGAAATCGAGGAAAGCCTTGTCAAGGCGCAGAAGGGTGCCGTGCTTTCCATTGGCGAAATAATGCGCGTGGGCAGAGGCTTAAGAGTGTCGAGAAGGCTTAAACATAGCATAAATATCGCAAAAGACGTCCCCATCCTCAAGGAGATGGCGGACAGATTGTATGAAAACGAAAGGCTTGAAAAAAACATTTACGACGCGTTTATCTCCGAAACGGAGGTCGCCGACAGCGTCACGCCGGAACTTCGCGCCATACGCGCGCGCATACGCAAAATAAACGACAACATCCGCACGCGCCTGCAACTTTTCATCACGTCCAAACAGTATGGAAAATATCTGCAGGACAACATCGTCACGGTGCGCGGAGACAGATACGTCATCCCGATAAAAAGCGATTTTAAGGGCGCGATCCCCGGGCTTGTACACGACCAATCTGCGTCGGGGTCCACGCTGTTTGTGGAGCCTATGCAGGTCGTCGAGATGAACAATGAGCTTAAAGTGGAGCTTGTAAACGAACAGAATGAGATAGAGCGCATTCTTCGCAACTTTTCCGCATATATCGCGGCGAGCGCGGAGGAGTTAAGGACGTCGTACGGCGTTATTGTGGATATGGACCTAATCTTCGCGAAGGCTGAGCTTGCAAGCGCGCAAAGAGCAGTGCGCCCAAAGATCAACGGGGACGGGGCGATCGACATCCGCGAAGGAAGGCATC
>CANQCC010000056.1 GCA_947589635.1 uncultured Clostridia bacterium
TGACATCTGCCGCGCGCTTGAGGCGGCATGCCGCGACTATCTGTTGTCCGACGTCGAAACTGAAACAAGCGAGGTGTAAAAGCGCAAAAGGCATATAAGCGGCTAAAACAAAAAGTAATAGCAAAAATATAAGGCGCGTCCAAACTTGGGCGCGCTTTTAAGCGCTCGATCCCTCTGTCCGAAGGCCGTCGGTGGGACGGGACGTCCAAAAGGCTTAAATGCGGGGCGCCACAACATATTGTTGTGCGGCGGAAGGCGAAACGCAATATATCCAAAATTTGGCAATTTTGAGCGGAGCAGAATACTATTTGTGTTTTTTTGAAAATTTTTGTCTTTAGCGCCTCAAATTGTTTGACATGGCTATGGGCGATTTATTATAATTCTCTCATCAATTTTCCAAAGCGGGCGGCATGCTCGCCAAGGGGAAGCGATGGCAGCAGGTCGGCAATTTACACGAGGCGCTTCGGGCGCCGCGGAGGTTGTATGAAGCTTCTTGAGGAGCGCATCCTGAAGGACGGCAAGGTCTATCCCGGCGAAGTCCTTAAGGTCAGCGGATTTTTGAACCATTTGATCGACGAGGAACTCCTCGATGAAATCGGCAAGGAAATTTCTGCGCGCTTCAAGGACGACCACGTCACAAAGATCCTTACCATCGAGGCATCGGGCATCGCGATAGCATGTGCTGCGGCACGCTATCTGCACGCGCCGATGCTTTTTGCTAAGAAGAGCAAGACCAGCAACATCTCGGACGGGCTGTACACGGCGGAGGTCATGTCCTACACTCACGGCACAAAAAGCGTCATCTGCGTTGACAAGGAGTTTCTTCGCGAGGGCGACCGTGTGCTTATCGTGGATGATTTTCTTGCTCGCGGCGAGGCGGTCAACGGGCTTATCAGCCTGATAAAGCAGGCGGGAGCGTCGCTTGTGGGCTGTGCCATCGCGATAGAAAAGGGCTTCCAGCCGGGCGGGGCGGAGCTTCGTGCGCAAGGCATACGCGTAGAAAGCCTTGCGATCATCGACAGCATGACGGACGACAGCCTTACTATCCGCCGCCAAGACAATTGAAAAAATAAAGCCTAACGGCTAAAAAGGAGAATATCAATGAAAAAGAGAATTTTGTCGATAGTGCTTACAGTAGCGCTTGTGGCATCGCTCGCAATCGGACTTGTAGTCGGTCTTACCGCTTGCAACGGCAATGGCGGCGAATATGTCAATCCGGATTATTCCAACATCAAGGTCGGTTTCATTATGTTGCATGACCCCGCAAACTCGACATATGACAAGAACTTCTACAACGCAATGGAAGAAGTCAGAAGAGGTCTCGGTCTCAGCGAGAGCCAAGTGCTGTACAGGCACACCGTCGACGAGAGTGACGAGTGCTACAATACGGCGGTCGACCTCGTTGAAGAGGGCTGCAACATCATCTTCGCAGACAGCTTCGGTCATGAGGACTTCATAATTCAGGCGGCAAAGGAGAACCCGAAGGTTCAATTCCTCCATGCAACAGGCACGAAGGCTCACACCGAAAATCTCGCAAACTATCACAATGCGTTTGCTTCCATCTATGAGGGCAGATACCTTGCAGGCGTTGCCGCAGGTCTCAAACTCAAAGAGATGGGCTATGGCGAAGGCGGTAGCAAGAATGTCAAGAACCCCAAGGTCGGCTATGTCGGCGCACACCCCTATGCGGAAGTTATCTCCGGTTACACCAGCTGGTTCCTCGGCGTTCGCTCCATAATCAGCGAATGCAGCTGAAAAGCTCATCCAAAACGGTTGCGTGCTTATCTCTCAACATGCGGACTCCCTCGGCGCACCTCAGGCTTGCGAGCTGGCGAAGGTCCCCAACGTCTCCTACAACGGCAGCACAGAGTCCACAGGCCCCAACACATTCATCATCTCTTCAAGAATAGATTGGGCTCCTTACCTCAAGTATGCAATCAATTGCGTGAACACTGGTTCTCAAATCGCAACCGACTGGACGGGCACAATAGCGACCGGTTCCGTGCAACTCACAGCTATCGGCAACAAGGTGTTCAAGGATAAGGCGGCTGTCCAAAAGCAGCTCGATGAAGTAAGAGACAAGTTGATCGACGGTTCTCTTAAAGTCTTTGCGACCGAAAACTGGACAGTAAACAGAGAGCATAAGACATCTTATACGGCAGATGTCAATGCGGATCCGGATCCAACACATCCTGTTCCCGATACTGAGGCAATAGCTGACGGATATTTCCATGAGTCCGAATTCCGTTCCGCACCTTACTTCGATATCATCATCGACGGAATAACCGTTATTGATGAGCAATAAAACACGGTTCTATCAAAATAAAGGGTTAGACGGAGCGTTTGCTCCGTCTAACCGATTTATGACTTGAAACATAACGATCGGAGGTAACAGCGTGGAAACAACTGTTGCTATTACTACAAGCGACGCCCAAAGAGACGTTGCTATTCAACTTAAGGGGATAACCAAGGTATTCGGCGACGTGGTTGCAAACAGCAACGTCGACCTTGAGGTCTATAAGGGCGAGATCCTTTCCATTCTCGGCGAAAACGGAAGCGGAAAGACCACCCTTATGAACATGATCGCCGGCATCTACTTCCCCGACGAGGGACACATCTATATTGACGGAGAGGAAGTCGTCATAAGGTCGCCCAAGGACGCGTTTGCGCACAAGATAGGCATGATCCATCAGCATTTCAAGCTTGTGGACACCTTCAGCGCGGCGGACAACATCATTCTGGGCGAAAAATGCCCCAAATTTGATCTTGCGGCGGAAAGGGAAAAACTTGCCGAGGCGCACAGGGCGGAAAACGAGGCTTACGAAAACTATGACGAAGCCGAACACCCCGGGCCTCTCGCCTATATGACCAAACCCAAATTCCACCCCGAAAAGGAGACGAAGCGCAAACTTGCGCTGATGCCGTTTGTGGGGATAGGAAGAAGAATCAAATTCAATTGGCTTGCCAAAAAACGCGCGGACGAAGTGCAGCGCATTGCAAACCGTTTTGGATTCAAAATCGACCTTAAAAAGAAAATATACGACATGTCCGTCAGTGAAAAACAGACTGTCGAGATAATAAAAGTGCTGTATCGCGGCGCGGATATTCTCATTTTGGACGAGCCTACCGCGGTGCTCACCCCTCAGGAAATCGAAAAATTGTTCGACGTCATCCGCAATATGAAGGCGGCGGGCAAGTCCATAATCATCATCACACATAAGCTCAACGAAGTCATGGAAATTTCGGACAGAGTCGCGGTGCTTAGAAAGGGCGAACATATCGCCACCGTCGAGACCGCCTTCACCGACGAGCAACAACTCACCGAGATGATGGTGGGCAAGAAGGTATCTCTCAACATAGACCGCACCGAGCCGCACGACGTCAAAAACAGACTTGTGGTAAGCGGCCTCTCCGCCGTCAACTCGGACGGGATAAAGGTGTTGGACGATGTCTCGTTTGAAGCGAAATCGGGCGAGATTTTGGGTATCGCGGGTATCGCGGGCAGCGGACAGCGTGAACTGCTTGAAGCCATCGCGGGTCTTTACAAAATTAAGGACGGCGCAATAACCTATTACGATCCCGCCAAAGACGACGCGCCCGTGGATTTGCGCTCCAAGACTCCCGTGCAGATACGCGACCTTGGCGTAAGGCTGTCCTTCGTGCCCGAAGACAGACTTGGTATGGGACTTGTGGGCAACATGGACCTTGTCGACAACATGATGCTCCGCTCTTATCGCAAGGGCTTTATGTTCCTCGACAGGAAGTCGCCCAAAAAACTTGCCGAAACCATTGTGAACGAGCTTGAAGTCGTCACTCCCAGCACGCATACCGCGGTCAGAAAGCTGTCCGGCGGAAATGTGCAAAAGGTGCTTGTCGGCCGCGAGATAGCCGCGTCGCCCTCCGTGCTTATGGCGGCGTATCCCGTAAGAGGTCTCGACATCAACTCGTCCTACACAATATACAATCTGCTCAACGAGCAAAAAGAGAAGGGCGTGGCGGTCATATTCGTGGGCGAGGACTTAGACGTGCTCATAGAGCTTTGCGACCGCATCCTGGTCATCTGCGCGGGCAGAGTGACAGGCGTAGTGGACGGCAGACGCGCCATAAAGGAGCAGATAGGACTTCTTATGACCAAGACGACGCGCGACGTCGACGAAAATCAAGTCTCTTTAGACGACCTTGAAGTTCATCAAGAAAATGACGTTAAAGGAGGGGACGCACAATGAGATCCGTAACGGGCAAACCGAGCAAGTTTGACGCATTCGTCGACAAGCTCAAAAAGGAATCCCCCATACATATCGCCAAGCGCATGGACGCGCCAAAGTGGTTCCCCATAGTTATAAGAATAGCGGCGGTTGTCGCGGCGTTTCTGATATGCGCGGTCGTGACGGCGTTTTTTGAGCCAAATGCGTTCGGAACATTCTTTGTGGAAATGTTCAGAGGGACGTTCGGCACCGAGAGACGCGTCATCAATCTGTTTTGGGAAACGGCGATTTTGTTGCTTATCGCGCTTGCGGTCACTCCCGCATTCAAGATGAAGTTCTGGAACATCGGCGCCGAAGGGCAGGTGCTTATTGGCGCGCTTATGAGCGCGACATGCATATACTACCTTGGCGGGAAGATGTCCGAAGGTGGACTTATCGTCCTCTGTTTGCTTGCGTCGGTGGTGGGAAGCGCGATATGGACTCTTATCCCCGCGCTTTTCAAGGCTAAGTGGAACACAAATGAGACGCTGTTTACGCTTATGCTCAACTATATCGCCACAGCGCTGATTTCCTTGGTCATAACAGTGTGGGTCAAGAGCGGTTCGGGAGTTGTCGGCATAATGGAGCATGGGCATCTTCCCTTGCTCGGCGACCAACCTTATGTGTTGAATATACTTATTGTAGCGCTGATAACAGTGCTTGTTTGGGTATACTTGAGATTTTCAAAGCACGGCTATGAATTGTCCGTCGTCGGCGAATCCATAAACACCGCAAAATACATCGGCATAAGCGTGCCTAAAGTCATAATTCGCACTATGATACTTTCGGGCGCATTGTGCGGCATAGCAGGCTGGCTGCTGGTCAACGGCGCAAGCTACACCATCAATACATCGCTCGCGGGCGGCAGAGGCTTTACAGCGATTTTAGTCAGTTGGCTCGCACACTTTGACCCGCTTGTTATGGTAATCACAGCTTTTCTTGTCGCGTTTATGGGCAGAGGCGCCGCGCAAGTTTCAACGATTGCAAACATAGGCGGCTCGTTTGCGGACATTGTGACGGCGGTCTTCTTCTTTGTGGTGATCGCAAGCGAATTTTTCGTCAACTACAAAGTCAAAATATCCTTCGCCCATCTGAAAAAGGACAAGGGAGAGGAGAAGAGCTCGGAAAGTTTGGACAAACAGGCTTCTTCCGCCGAAAATGATGAGGCAGAGGCAGCACCTGACAGCGACTCAAGCGAGGCGCCGGATGACGTCGTTGCAAGCGAAGATAAGGAGGTGACGGAGTAATGTTCTGGACATTTTTGACAAGTACTATAAAATTCAGCACGCTGTTTTTGTACGGCTCCGTCGGCGAGACGATAACCGAAAAATCGGGACACCTCAATCTCGGTATTCCCGGCATCATGTGCATGGGCGCAATAGGCGGTTGCTACGGCGTACGTTCGTACATAGACTCGCTCGGCAGCCTGTCCCAGATGAGCGGGTTTGCCGTAGTGCTTGTAGGCATGATCTGCGCATTTCTGTTTGCGGCGCTCGGCGGATTGATATTCAGTTTCTTCACCGTGACTTTGCGTTGTAACCAAAATATCACGGGTCTTACCATCACGACGTTCGGCGTCGCGCTTAACAGCCTTATGCTCAGCAAACTCGATACGCGAGGCTTTTATGAGGCGGGCACCCTGTTTGCAAAGGGCATAGTAGACGCCAACACGACCGATGGACTTGTGAAAGTGCTCTTTTCTCATAGCGCGCTTGTGTATATCGCCATTGCTATTGCCATTATCACCGCTATAGTCATAAAGCGGACCCGAGTTGGTCTTAATTTGCGCGCCGTCGGCGAAAATCCCGCTACGGCGGACGCGGCGGGCATAAGCGTGGGCAGATACAGATATTTTGCCACTCTCATCGGTTCGGGCATAGCGGGCCTCGGCGGACTGTTCTTCATCATGGACTATTTGACGGGCAGTGTCGAGTACGGCATAGACACCTATGGGTGGCTTGCGGTCGCGCTTGTCATCTTCACCGTGTGGAAGCCCAATTGGGCAATATTGGGGTCCATACTGTTTGCCGCGCTTTATAACGCGTCGATATATCTGAATCTTTCGTTTACAGAGCGTGAAATCATCAAAATGTTGCCGTACATCGTCACGGTGCTCGTGCTCATCATCACGTCCATCTTCGGGAGAAAAAGCGTGCAGCCCCCGGCGGCGCTTGGCACCTCGTACTTCAGAGAAGAACGATAGAGAAGGGCAAATACGCACAAAAATCGTCGTACGGAGCAATATCAAAGAACAAATGGAAACATCCTCACTTCGGAGGATGTTTTTCATACAACAAATGTTGTTCGCGCTCAATTCGGGGTTTAAAGTGCGGATCTTGCAAAAATTCGCGCGTTTTAGAGGTTCATCTCGGTTGTCCGGGTTACGGGTCTTATTGCCGATCACAGCCTCAGGTCTTTGCCGTGCAGGACGATCACGCGGGAAGTGGCTTTGTCGCAGAGCCGCGACGCGACGCGCTCCTGATAGTGGGCGGCGATCCCGCTCATGCCGAGGTTGGTGGTTATCAGCGTGCAAAGCCCCGCGCGCAGCCTCTCCTCAAGCAGCACAAGCAGATATTCCAGCGTAACGTTGCGCAGGACAGGCTCCGTGCCGAGGTCGTCGATTATCAGCAGGTCGGCGCTCATCACGTCGTGAGTGATGGCGTTTCTCATCGCAAGCGGGGAAGTGTGGCACTCGAGGAAAAGTTTGCCGAGGTCGTACGCGCTTAACATCAGCGCGCTTTTGCCGCGCTCTATCGCCGCTATCTGCATCGCGCCCGCAAGCGTAGTCTTGCCCGTCCCCGTGCCGCCGGACAGCACGATCGTCTTGTTTTTGACCGCGGGAAGTTTCGCGACGTACGCTTTAAGCCACGCCGTCACCTTTTCAAGCTCCTCCCGCTGCGCGGAATCCTTTACGGAAGAAGGGTCGAGAGCGACAAAAGAACGCACGTCATCAGACGCGCCGCACTCCGCCTTAAGCGCGGTTATATATTCCCGCTTTGCGCATTTGCACAACTTGCCGTCCGCCACGCCCGTATCCTTGCACAGCTCGCAACGAGGGACAAAATCGAAATCGCGCTCGTCAAAACCATGCGCTTTCAGGGCGGAGATATACTTTTTGTGCGCGGATGTCGCGCGTTTTGAAGGCTCCCCGCGCATGCCCGCGGCGAAACTTTCGCGAACAAAATCCGCATGCGCCTTGCGAATATCGTCAAATTCAAACGCGGCGGCAAGTCTTTCTTCCGCTTGTCGCTTGGCGAGGTCTATGTATTTTTTGCGGGCCGCAAGGACCCGTCTCAACGCTTTTTCTTTCATCAGACGTCATCCTCGCTCAGCGCGTCAATGCTTGTGACGATGGATTGCCACTCCTCATCGGAATAGGAGCGCTGCTCAAAATTGGGTTGCGCCGCCGCATGCGAATAGGCCTTTGCCTTCTCCACGCTGTCCACGCCGCTTTTCCTGTAGCCGGAAAGCAGTTGGTTGATGTATGGGGTAGGGTACGTCCTGCCCGCCGCCTGCCCCGCCGCGTACAGGATGATGTCGTCGTCAAAGCCCCAATCCGCCGTCCAGGTGCGGTAAAGATCGCGATCGGATTGCGTGACTTGTCTGGAGCTGCCCGACGCGTCTATGATCTTTCTTATCTTTGCGTCACGCTCTATTTGCGCGCGCAGGTACTCGTCTATGCCCGCCGCGGTCAGGATGCCAAGCGAAAAGAACTTGTTTACGACGTTGTTCATGCCTTCGAGGGTGCGCACGCCCGTCATGAAGCAGTGATGCGCAAGCTTTGAAAGCGCTTCGCCGTCGAAGCCCTTCGCCGTCCAGGGCACTATGTAGACCTCAATCTCGTGGTCGAATGACTCGTAGTAGATGCCGAGATTCTTGTTGATGGATATCGTAAGCTCCTTAAGCCTGTCAAGCTGCGCCTGATAGTCCTTTATCTGCTCCACAGAGAAGAGGGACATGCGATAAAATTCGTCAAGTTTGGCGTCGAGCTTTTTGAAAGTTTTGCCGCCTTTAAGCGACTTGACCGCCGCAAGGATCGCGTCAAGCTCGTATCCCCAGCTGCGCGTCCACTTAAGCAACATCTGCTTGTCCTCGAGGTCCGCGCCGCCCTTTCTGCCAAGCGCGGCAAGCACTCCCCGCATATCCTCGCTCTGCTTGTCGTATTCAAGCAGCTTGTTTTCGACGTCGGCGACGGAGCGCACTCCGTCCGCTACCCAATTTCGCGCCACGGTCAGGATGTAGGGGTATCTTACGCTCATCCCCTTTTGATTTATGCAATATTGCACGATCATAAGCATGGCGTCCTGCTCCAGCTTGCTCTCGTCGAGGAACATATAATATTCGTTATACTCGTTGGGGGTGAGCATGCGCTCGGGGAAGAGTTGCTGCAATTGTGCGTTGAAGTCGTTCCACTTTTCGCCGCGATACTTTTTGGGAGGCTGATTTTCCTTTTTTAGGCTGAGGTAGGAGACTTCGAGAGGGGATTTTGAGATTATGCGGCAAAGTCCCATGTCCTCAAAATAGCCGTAAGCGCCGATGACTTCCGCCTCCGTCATGTCGAGGGTGGAGCACAGCGCGTCAAGCGTGTTTTGCTTTTCGGGCGCGGCGCACAGATAAAGCCCGTACAGATATACCTTTATCTGCTTCTCGTCAAGATAGGGCAAATGCTCCGCAATGAAAAGATTGTCCACCAAGGTGAACGTTTCAAGCAAGAAATCACTTGAAAATTTGACCACGCTCATGCTTACGTCTCCCCGCATTTTATGCTTTGATAGCATACCACAAAATTCCCGCGCTGACAAACGAAGTTTGAATTTTTTTTTGCGACCACAACATCTTGTTGTCCGTCTCAAAGATAATCATATTGAAAAAGAGGACAGGGGAAAATTTAAGCGTGCGGCGCTTGCCATAAGGGGCGAGAAGTGATATGCTATTGCTATGAAGATCTGGGCGAAAGTGATGAAAGGCGACAAGATATTGCGCGATACGCTCTATGAGGACGGCGCGGGACTGACCCCCGCTTCATTTAAGCACGCCTTGCAGGAGATAAGCTATTTGCTGGACGTATCCACGCCCGTCACATTGCCCACGCATTACAAGCACTTTGAAAGGTTCAATCGCGTGAAATATCTGCCGCGCGACTTTGTCGAGGACGTAGATTTTACCGCCTACATCCTTGAGCGCGTGATGGAGCACAAAAAGACCCCGGGCCGCTTTGAGCCTTAATGAATTCGCATTTTCTTATGAAGAAAGAAGGAACGCACTTATGAAACGAGGAGCCGAATTTACAATTATAGCGCTTGCAATTTTGCTTGCGCTTTGCATGGCGACCATACTTGTCGCGTGCAATGACGGCGACGAGCAGGGCGGCTATAGGCACAGGCATGAGGACAGCGAGTGGATAATCGATGT
>CANQCC010000057.1 GCA_947589635.1 uncultured Clostridia bacterium
AGCGCCTCAAACTTGCCGACGGTCTTTTCTTTGAGTTCGTCCTCGACAGAGCCGCGAATAATGTAGAGAATCTCATACTTATCCATAGCTTTACCTCCTTATGGTCTGCGTCCCTTTCGGGAAAGGAATTGTTTATTGCTATAATAATAGCTTTAATATAATAACGTATCCGCCGCGTTTTGTAAAGCGATTTGAAGCATTTTGGGCGGGATTTGTGCCGCGTTTTGAAAAATATTGGTTTGCCTCAGTCGCCCAAAAACTTTTTGAGCTTGCGTTTGGCGGAGGCGATAAGGTTGTCCACCTTCTTTTTTTCTATGCCGAGTTCGCGCGCGATCTCCGCATAACTCATCGCCTCGAGGCGAAGCTCCAACACCTGCCGCTCGCCGTCTGAAAGCACGGAGGATATCGCCTCCGCAAGCCAGCTGAGCGACGGAGGAGGCGCAGAAAGGGTGCCGTCGTCCACCTCTTCAAGGGGGACGGACGGGGCGGGGGACTTGCGCAGCTCGTCGATGATCGCGTTCTTCACGCAGTGCGTCGCGTAGGTCTCAAACGACGCGTCGCCGCCTATCTTGTAGGTGCGCACGGCGCGCATGAGCGCTATCATGCCCACTTGCACAAGGTCCTCGCTGTCGCGATCCGCGCAAGTGACAAAATAGGAAAATGCGATGGTTTTGACCATCTTCGCGAAGCCTTGCAAGACGGCGATCTCCGCCTCGGAGTCGCCTGCCTGCGCCCTTGTTATCAGCTCGTTAAGGTTATCCATATATCTCTTTATCCGCTTGTCCTTTCTGCCTTGAGAGGGCCGTTTACCGCGCTTGATTTCTTTGGCGCGTCGCCTCGTAAAGCAATATTCCCGTCGCGACGGACGCATTGAGGCTGCCCACTTTTCCGTATTGAGGGATGGTCAAAACGCCGTCGCAAAGTTGCTTTGTAAGGCGATGTATCCCGTCGCCCTCGCTGCCCGTGACGATGGCGACGTTTCCGGTGAGATTTGCACCAAACGCCACTTCACCGTCAAAATCCGCCGCATAAACCCATACATTGTGCTCTTTGAGGTATCTTATGGCGTCGTTGATGTTGGTGACTTTTGCTACCGCGATATGCTCCGCCGCGCCCGACGAGACCTTTATGGCGACTTCGTTTACGCTGACGCTTCTGTGCTTTGGGATGACTATTCCGTGCGCGCCGAAACACTCCGCGCTGCGCATGACCGCGCCGAGGTTGTGCGGGTCGGTTATGCCGTCAAGCAGTACGATGAGAGCGGGCTCCCCTCTATCCTCGGCGATCTTAAGAATGTCGTCAAGATCGCAATATTCAAAGTCCGTGACCGCAGCGACGACTCCCTGATGGTTGCCTCCTCCGGACAGCTTGTCGAGCATGGCCTTGTCCACATAGCTTATGACCGTGCGCTCCTGTTTTGCAAGCTCGCGCACTTTGCCGAGGGTGGGGTCGAAGTCGCCCTTCAGAAGGTACAGTTTATCCACGGTCTTGCCCGCGCGATACGCCTCTTTTACGGAATTTCTGCCAAATATGTACATACTTTCCTCTCAGTCCTTTATTTCGAGGCAGTCCTCGAAGCAAGTGGACAAAATTTCACTCAATCTTTCCTTCCTGCCCGTGAGGTACAGGTATCCCAGCACCGCCTCGAGGCCGCTTGCGCGTCTGTACTCCGCGGGGTCGGCGTGTTTTGCCGAGGTCTGGATCTTGCAATTTCTCGCGCGGCGGAAGACGTCCTGTTCCACCTCGTCAAAGAGGGGGAGCAGTTTTTGAGCCTCTTTTGCCTGCGAGACAGCTTTTACGACCTCGGTCGCCTCGTGGTGCAGCGCGCCCGTCTTGAGGTTGGAACCTATCGTGACGCGCGTGCGGGTGTAGAGGGACTGCACCGCGTCGCCTATAAACGCCAACGCCATGGGATGAAGCGCGAGCGCTTCGGAGTCCGAAATGGGAGCCGCCAGATCAAAAATGATATCCGATTTTGTCATACGCCATATTTTAGCATAAAATTTGGCATATATCAACGCTTTAGGCTCATCCTGTTTGCAAATTGCGTCATTTGTGCTATAATGAGGAAAGTTATAGGAGAAAAATTGGCAAAGATCGTCGTCGACAACATATCGTACGTCTACCCGCTGCGCGATGGCGTAGGGCTTAAAGCGATAAAAAACCTTTCGCTTGAAATCGGCGAAGGGGAATATGTCGCGCTAACGGGCATGAACGGCAGCGGAAAATCCACGTTGGCTAAGTTGCTCAACGGGCTTTTTAAGCCTATCTCGGGGCGGATAACGGTGGACGGCATATCGACATCCGACGAAAACAGCGTCTTCGAAGTCCGCAAAAAGGTCGGCATGGTCTTTCAGAATCCCGACAACCAGACGGTGGCTACGCTTATAGAGGACGACGTGGCTTTCGGGCCCGAAAACCTCGGCTTGCCGCGCGAGGAGCTGATATCCCGCGTGGACTATGCGCTTGACGCGGTTGGGATGAGCGAGTTTCGCGGGCGCGAGGCCTCTAAGTTGAGCGGCGGGCAAAAGCAGCGCGTAGCTATCGCAGGCGTGCTTGCCATGCGCCCCGAAGTGCTTATTCTTGACGAGGCGACCTCCATGCTCGACCCCGAGGGCAGGGCGGAGGTGCTTGACGTCGTGGGAAAACTCAACAAGCAAGGCATAACGGTCATAAACATCACCCACAACATGGAAGAGGCGGCGCTTGCGCGAAGAGTTATCGCTCTAAGAAAGGGCAGACTTGCCATAGACGGCACTCCGGCGCAAGTATTTTCGTCGTCGCTTCTCGAGGCGTGCGGGCTGTCCCTGCCTCCCGCTGCGGCGCTTGCAAGACTGCTTGAGGAGACGTGCGACTTTGCCGCCGGAAATATAATTGACGAGGCTACGCTCGCGGAGGAAATATGCAGGCAATTGAGATAAAAAACCTTAGCTTTGTATACTCCGCGCGCACGCCCAACGAAAAGCGCGCCCTCGACGACATAAACCTCAGCGTGGAAGAGGGCAGTCTCGTCGCGCTTGTGGGCGCCACGGGCAGCGGCAAGTCCACGCTTATCATGCACCTCAACGGGCTTATCAAGCCGCAGGACAAAAAGCGCAGCTCCATTGTCGTCCACGACATGAGCGCGTCCGACAAGAAGGCCCTCAAAAAGTTGCGCTTCGAAGTCGGGATGGTCTTTCAATATCCCGAATATCAGCTGTTTGCGGACACCGTCGCGAAGGATATTGCCTTCGGCCCCAAAAACATGAAACTGAGCGCGGAAGAGGTCGACGCGAGAGTGCGCCGCGCCATGCAGGTGGTGGGGCTTGACTACGACGAATTTGCGGGTCGCAGTCCCTTCGACCTGAGCGGCGGCGAAAAGCGCAGAGTGGCTATCGCGGGCGTTATCGCCATGCAGCCCAAAATCCTCGTGCTTGACGAGCCTGTCGCCGGCCTAGACCCCGCGGGAAGAAAGGAACTGCTTGCCCTCATCAAGACTTTGCAGAGGGAGATATCCCCAACCGTCGTGCTTGTGTCCCACAACATGGACGACGTCGCTCGCCTTGCGGACAGAGTCGTCGCTCTCAAGGACGGGCGCATAGTCGCCGATGGCGCTCCCCGCGACGTATTCGCGGACAGACAGCTTGTCAAAGACATAGGCCTCGACGTCCCCTTCGCCGCGAGAGTGGTCGACAACTTGGAGGAGAAGGGCATTAGCCTTGACAAACATATCATCACCGACGAGGAACTTTATAATGCGCTGACCGACCTGTTTGCAAGCGCGGGAAAACTTAAAAAGCCGGCGCCCGAAGAGGAGTTTTTCGACGACGAGTTTTTTGACGACGAAGAATTTTTCGACGACGACAGCGAAGAGGACGAAGAAGAGGATATAATTAAGGACGATCCCGAGCAGGAGTGCACCGTGCCGGAAGGAGCCTGTTTGGAGGCGGAGGAAAACGACGGGAGCGAGAAGACAAAAAACCGCCGAAAGGATATGACCTCGGATAAAGGTCCTGCCCGGGCGCGCGGCGAGGGAGGCGGCAATGTTTAGAGACGTCGCCTTCGGGCAATATTATCCCGCAAATTCCGTCGTGCACAGACTTGATCCGAGGGTGAAACTTATCCTCACCTTGCTGTACGTCATAGGCATTTTCTTTGTCAAGAGCTATTTCGGATTTATGCTGACCGCGGCGCTTCTCATCCTCATTATCCTTGTGGCGAGGCTGCCCATGGCGTCCGTCCTCAAGAGCGTGCGAGGCATATTGCTGATCGTTTTGTTTACCGCCGTCATCAACCTGTTTATGATAAAAGAGGGCGACGTTTTGGTGCAGTGGAAAATCTTCACAATAACCAAAAACGGGGTTCATACCACCATAAAGATAGTTTTAAGGTTGGTTTTGTTGATTTCGGGCGCGTCGTTGCTTCCGCTTACCACCACTCCTGTGGAGCTTGCTGACGGGCTTGAAAGCCTTATGAAACCGCTTGCTTTACTTAAAGTCCCGGTGCGCGACATAGCCATGATCATGAGCATCGCATTACGGTTTATCCCCACGCTTTTCGAGGAGACAAACAAGATAATCTCCGCGCAGAAGGCGAGGGGCGCAAGCCTTGACACGGGAAACATCTTCGCAAGGATAAAGGCGCTGCTTCCCGTCCTCATCCCGCTTTTTGTAAACAGTTTCAGGAGGGCGGACGAGCTTGCCTTCGCCATGGACGCGCGCTGCTATAACGCGTCGGACAAGCGCACCAAACTTAAAAAGGCGCGCATACGCTTTGCGGACATATTGGCGGCGGTCATAGTGTGCGCGTTCTTCACGGTGATATTGCTTGACAGATACTATTTTGGCAGCGTGGGCATAAACATCGACGCGATGATCTTCGGAGGGCTTTTATGAGATACAGGGCGGTGATATCCTATTTTGGCGCGGCGTACGTCGGGTGGCAGAGGCAGCTTAACGGCCTCAGCGTGCAACAGGTCCTCGAAGAGGCGCTGACCAAAGTGTTCGGCGCTCCCACAAGTTGCACGGCGAGCGGGCGCACGGACGCGGGCGTACATGCGGAGGGGCAGGTAGTGCATTTTGATGCGGAGACTTCCATCCCCGATGAAAAAATTCCCTTTGCGGTCAACGCGGAGCTTCCCTGGGACATAAGCATGCTGCTGTGCGAGCGCGCGGCGGACGATTTCAACGCGCGTTTTCACGCAAAGCGCAAGACGTATTGTTACAGGCTATATCTCAGCCGTCATCGCCGTCCCCTCCTCGATCCCACGCACGAGCACATTCCCATCCCTCTCGACATAACCGCGATGAGGGACGCCGCGCGAGTCATAGAGGGCGTGCACGACTTCAAGTGCTTCGAGGCGGCGGGCAGCGTGGTAAAAAACACCGTGCGCGAGGTGTACGGCGTGCGCATAGTCACGGGCAGTCTGCCTACGATCCCTATGCCCACTCCAGATCCCGCGCTTGCGGACGTGCCCATGCTTCTCAACCTG
Source organism: uncultured Clostridia bacterium (assembly GCA_947589635.1). Taxonomy (GTDB): domain Bacteria; phylum Bacillota; class Clostridia; order Christensenellales; family CAG-917; genus CAG-475. Next base: position 5,471 of record CANQCC010000057.1, read on the forward strand.
ACCGACCCGCGCGAGTTCAATTGCACGGTGGATATCTCTGTCACGGGCAACGGATTTTTGTACAATATGGTCAGGATAATCGCGGGCACGCTGGTGTACGTCGGCATGGGCAAACTTGGCGTGGAGGACGTAAAAAATGCGCTCGACAGCGGAGACAGAACGCTTGCGGGCAAGACTCTCCCCGCAAAAGGACTGCACCTTATCGAGGTCGTCTACGATTGAAAAAGTTGAGGACGCCGTAACTTGCGGCGTTTTTATTAAGGCGGCGGCGATAAGCGAGAGAGAAGGACTTGACGTCCTTTTTCTTTTATAAGCGCAGGGAAAATGGACTTGAGCGCAGGGAAAATGGACCTGCAGGAAGAAGGGATCAAGTTTTTTTCCGAAAGCGAGAGGAAGAATCGGTTTAGGTTTTTTCGAAAGCGAAGGAAATAAGGGCTGCGGCGCTTTTTCTTTTTCCGCATATTTGGCAAAAAATTGTATGCGCGTGCGTGTTGACAGCGCTATGATTTAAGACTATAATAAAATATAATTATGCTGACTGTAAGATTTGAGAGCGGAGAGCAGTGCAAAAGAGCGTACGAGGCGCTTGGCGAGGAAGGGGAACCTTGCGGGGCCAACTTCGTCATGTACGACGACGGCGCTTTTGCCGCGCTTATGCGCGCGCACTTCGAGGGAGAGGACGGTCGTACGCTGTTTATAGACTCGCTGCGCTTCAGAGACGGGCTTGAGGACGGGGACAAAAAGTTTTTTCTGCACGCTATGTTCTTCAAGTTCAGAGAGGGCGCCGGGGTAAAAATTGCGACGCGCATAGACGACAGGGACATAATATCCGCGCTTGTGCCGTTCGGTTTTAAGGACGCAGGCGGCGTATACGAGATAAATTCGGGGGATATAAATCTTTACTACAATTGCGGAGGCAGGCAAAATGGCTGAGGTCAAAAACTTCATCGAAGATTTTATCGACGAGGATATCGCCGCCGGCAAAGCGGACGAGATCATCACTCGCTTTCCGCCCGAACCCAACGGATATCTGCACATAGGGCATGCGAAGGCGCTGTGCATAAACTTCGGAGTGAAAGAAAAGTATCACGGCAAATGCAATCTCCGCTTCGACGACACAAACCCCGCCAAAGAAGACGTCGAGTATATGGAGTCGATCAAGCGCGACATAAAATGGCTGGGCTTCAGCTGGGACGGGCTGTACAACGCGAGCGACTATTTCCCCAAGATGTACGAATGCGCCGTCAAACTGATAAAGGACGGCAAGGCGTACGTCTGCGACCTCAGCGCGGAGGAGATAAGCGCGACGAGAGGCAGCTTTAACGAGCCGGGCAAGGAAAGTCCGTACAGAAACCGCAGCGTACAGGAAAATCTCGACCTCTTCGAGCGCATGAAGAACGGCGAATTTGCGGACGGCGAAAAGGTGCTCCGCGCAAAGATAGACATGGCGTCGCCCAACATCAACATGCGCGATCCCGTCATCTATCGCATCTGCCACGCGACGCATCCGCACACGGGCGACAAGTGGTGCATATATCCCATGTATGACTTCGCTCATCCCATCGAGGACGCCATCGAGGGCATAACTCATTCGCTCTGTTCGCTTGAATTTGAAAATCACAGACCTCTCTATGACTGGGTGACTTTGAATTGCGGGTTCGAGCGCCGCCCCAGGCAGATAGAGTTTGCAAGGCTAAACCTGACGCACGCGGTCATGAGCAAGCGCTTCATCAAAAAACTTGTCGACGAAGGCACGGTGTGGGGCTGGGACGACCCGAGGCTGCTTACGATAAGCGGCATAAGGGAAAGAGGCTACACGCCGGAGGCCATTCGCGACTTCTGCGCGAGAGTGGGCGTCGCAAAGGCGGACAGCATAGTGGATATCGCCATGCTCGAACATTGCGTAAGAGAGGACCTCAACTTAAAAGCGCAGCGCGCCATGGTCGTGACAAAGCCTTTGAAACTTGTCATCGACAACTACCCTGAGGGCAAGCGCGAGACCATGCAGATAGAAAACAATCCGCAAGCGGAGGGCGCGGGCACGCACGACGTCCCCTTCTCGCGGGAGCTTTACATAGAAAGCGACGACTTTATGATAGATCCGCCGCCCAAATATTTCAGGCTCAAGCCGGACGGGATAGTCAGGCTTAAGGGCGCCTACGTGATAAAGTGCACGGGATACGACCTCGACAAGGACGGAAACGTGTCCAAAGTGCATGCGGAGTATCTTGAGGGCACAAGATCGGGCGAAGAGGGCGCAAACATCAAGGTCAAGGGCACCATCCATTGGGTGGACGCAAACGACTGCGTGGACGTGACCCTCAACATGTTCGACTATCTGATCGCGGACGGAGACGGCGACTATATGGACAGGCTCAACAAAAAACTCCCTGACCGTGCTTAAGGGCTACTTTATCAAGCGCAACGACAATAACGAGTTCAACAGCATAGTGTCCCTGAAGGACTCCTTCAAGGCAAAATAAGAGATTTCGGGCCAAGCCCGACAGGTGGAATATGTTCGTATGCAAAATATGCTCAACTGAAGTAAAGCCGGGGCAGGCGTTCTGTCCCAAGTGCGGCGCCGATGTGGTCGAAAATTACGAGACCGTATGTTCGGTGTGCGGCTCGCGCAACGTAGGCGGCAGCAGATATTGCGCCAAGTGCGGCGGCATACTCAACGTGCTTCGCAAGCCCGTGTGTTCGGTATGCGGCATGAAAAACCTGCCGGGAGCGCAATATTGCGTGGGCTGCGGCGCGCCTTTGCACGTTGATCCGGAGACCCACTCCGACGCGGATATGCTTGACGCGCGCAAAGCCAAACTTAAAGTGGACGGCATCATGCGGGAGCGTATGGCCGCCTGCGATAAGGAGATCGCCGAAAAACGCGCCAAGGCGGACGAGGACAGGGAGGCCGCTCTTAAGGAAGTCGACGCCAAGCGCGAACAGTTGGAACAGGACTACCTTGGCAAATTGCGCGACCTGAAGCAATATAAGCAGATGCTTGAGGAATTCGGCAGCGAGGACGTCGCGCTTTTGAGAAACATCTCTGGCGCTCTCAAGGATTATGCCGTGTACTACGGCGACCCATACTCCCAGCTTGACGAGGACGACATCGAGGGGGAGACTTACGTCTGTCCCGCGTGCGGCACGGTCAATCCGCTTACGGCGACGGCGTGCACCAATTGCGGCAGAAACAAGGCGAGAGCGCTGCTGTTGCTTGCAAAAAACAAGATCAAGCAAAGCCCTCCCGTCAAGCGCAAGCGCAGGGTGATAGGGGCGCCCGAAGAGAAGCTGAAAAACGAGGCTTTCCCCACTCTTGAGGAGTTTTCCGAACAGAAGACAAGACAAAACGAGCCGGACCCCGAAATAAAGAAGGATCCGCCTTCGGACTTTTCGGGGCATGCGCCGTTTGCGTATCCATATCCGCCGATGGGCTATCCGTATCCTCCCTACGGCGGCGCGCCCGCGTACGGGATAGGCGCGGACGGCAAACCCTATCAGATGCCGCCCATCGTGCAGCCCGTGGCGTTTGTGCCGTACGTGACTCAGGATCAGCCCCTGATGCAATATTCCCCCGATGTGGAGGATAAAAACCGTCCCGTCAAAATTCCCGCAACTCCCGCGGGTGAGGGCAAAAAGTGATTGAAAAGCGACGCGGCATGGACTTAAACATGTCGAAAACAAGTCCCGCGAGTTAGCGCGGGCGAGGGCAAAAACCAATGGCAGAAAAGACTAAGACAAAATCCAGATATGTCGACGACGCGGGGATAAGACTGGCGCCCACGCCTTTGCATGACGAAAATACCATGGTCATGCCAAAGCTGAAGCAAGAATATGTCATCTCGCCGCAGCTTGTCGTCGATCGCCCGGACAAGGACTCTCAGCCTGCCGAACTCAGCACGGAGCACGACTATCAGCCCAAGAAGAAGGACGTATCCAAAAAGTGGAAACGCCGTCGCAGGAGCAAGAACATGGCGCTTGGCGCCATCATGCTGGTGGCGTCGCTGATCGTGCTGCTCCCCTATGTGCTTGGGGCGGCGGGAGTTTTCCCCGCGGACGAAAAGTTTGTGTTTGTGCCAAAGGAGCTCGGCGC
>CANQCC010000058.1 GCA_947589635.1 uncultured Clostridia bacterium
ATGGAAGAGGTGTTTCCTAATCTATTTGCCGTGTGCGAGCGCATAGAGCTTGGAAGAAACGTGTTGCTGTTTAAATGGGCGGGCAAAGCAAGCGACCGCCCCGTTGTGTTGATGGCGCATCAGGATGTCGTCCCCGCATCGGGAGATTGGAAATATCCGCCTTTTGACGCGGTCGTCGAGGACGGCGTGATGTACGGCAGGGGCACGATAGATTGCAAGAATACGCTCTTCAGCACGGCGAAAGCGGTGGACGAGCTTATCGCCGCAGGATTTGTCCCCGCGCAGGACGTATATCTGAGCTATAGCGATTGCGAGGAAAACTCGGGGCCGGGCGCGGAGATGGCGCGCGATTGGTTCAAACTGCAGGGCGTAAAGCCCAACGTGGTCATTGACGAGGGCGGCGCGCTAGTAGGCGGGATAGGCGATTTTATGGTGAAAGACGTGGTCATGGTTGGCATACTTGAAAAGGGTTACGCCGACGTGCGCTTTATGGCCGAGGGCAAGGGCGGGCACAGCTCGCAACCTCCCAAAAACACTCCGATTGCGAGGCTTGCGGCATTTATCCACTATGTGGAGAGGCACAATGTGTTCAAACCGAAGATGTCTCCTCCCGCCAAGGCGATGATCGCGGGACTTGCGGACATAGTCAAGCCGAGCCTTAAAGGCCTTGCAAAAATGGCGGCGCATATGGGCTGTATTACCGCAAAACTTGCGCCGAAGATCAACGTGCACTACGGCGCGCCCATGTTCAAATCCACTATAATGTTCACAATGTGCGAGGGCGCATCCGCTCCTAACGTCATTCCTCAGGAGGCATGGGTCAACGCCAACGTGCGCGTATCCCCTGTGGACAGCGTCCCGAAATGCGTGGCAAAGCTTGAAAAAATTGCCAAAAAATTCGATTGCGAGGTTCAGCTTGGCAACCACCGCGAGGCGTCTCCCATGGCGGACCTCACGGGCGACGGATACACGCAATTTGTCGCGGCGATAAAAAAGACTTATCCCGACGTCGAAGTGGTTCCGTACTACATGTTCGGCGGGACGGACTGCCGCACCATGCAGGAGATAGCGACCACCGCGATACGCTGCACGCCTTGCAAGATGAGTTTCGATCAGCTTGGCGGGATGCACGCCGCAAACGAGAACATAGACATCTCATCGATTGGCGAGACGGTGCTGTTTTTCAAAAACTTCCTCGAGGCGTACAAGTAAGAACACGGCGTTTACATATGCAAAACGCATATGTAAACGCTTTTTTCATGCGACAGCCGCGTTTTTTATGCACGCCGCAGACCTTGAGTAAGCAAGACGGAAGAGGAGAATATCGGCTCCATTATTTTTGGCAAGTTGATATTTTCTGTTGATAAAAGTTTTGCAATATGATAGTATATTGTTATCAAAATGAAATTTTTTAAGGAGGTTTTTTCGAGAGGTTTCCCCTCGAAAGCGATCACTATGCAATATTCACGCGAAGTTGACCAAATGTGCTGCGTAGCAAAGGGACCCAATCACGGCCCCGCTCCTATTCCCGAAGAGGGCAAATGGGTCCAGGCAAGAGAGATCAAGGACATAAGCGGTTTCTCACACGGCATTGGTTGGTGCGCGCCTCAGCAGGGCGCCTGCAAGCTCAGCCTCAACGTCAAGGACGGCGTAATTCAGGAAGCGCTTGTCGAGACGATAGGTTGCTCCGGCATGACGCACTCGGCGGCAATGGCGGCGGAGATCCTGATTGGCAAGACCATACTTGAAGCGCTCAATACCGACCTTGTCTGCGACGCCATCAACACCGCTATGAGAGAGCTGTTTTTGCAGATCGTCTATGGCAGAACTCAGTCCGCGTTCTCAGAGGGCGGCCTTGTCATCGGCGCGGGACTTGAGGACCTCGGCAAGGGGCACAGAAGCCAGGTCGGCACAATGTACGCGACTCTTGAAAAGGGACCCCGCTATCTCGAGATGGCGGAGGGCTATGTCACAAAGCTCGCTCTCGACGAAAACGACGAGATAATCGGCTATCAATTCTGCCGCCTCGGACAGTTTATGGACGCGGTCAAGAAGGGCGCCGACGCAAACGAGGCCCTCAAGGAAAATACCAAAACCTACGGCAGATTCAACAAAGAGGACGGCGCGGTCAAGTGGATAGACCCGCGCAAAGACTGAGAGGAGGACACAAAAATGAGCGTTACTTTTGAAGGTTATGAAAGAAGAATAGACAAAATCAACAAGACGCTTGCGTCCTACGGCATCGCCGACCTGGAACAGGCAAAAGAGCTTTGCCTCAGCCACGGCATTGATTGCGAGGCTATTGTCAAGGGCGTGCAACCCATCGCGTTTGAAAATGCGGTCTGGGCGTACACCGTAGGCTGCGCTATTGCTCTCAAGAAGGGCTGTAAGGAAGCTGCGGACGCCGCGGAAGCAATAGGCGAAGGCTTGCAATCCTTCTGCATTCCCGGCTCTGTTGCGGAGCAGCGTCAGGTGGGCCTCGGCCATGGAAATCTTGCGGCTATGCTGCTTCGTGAGAGCACAAAATGCTTCGCATTCCTTGCCGGTCACGAATCTTTCGCCGCCGCAGAGGGAGCGATCGGTATCGCGCGTACCGCAAACAAGGTGCGCAAGACTCCGCTTAAGGTCATCCTCAACGGCCTCGGCAAGGACGCGGCATACATCATCTCCCGCATAAACGGTTTCACATACGTGCAGACCAAGATGGACTATTTCACCGGCGAAGTAAAAATCGTCAAGGAGACCGCCTACAGCAAGGGCGAGCGCGCAGCGGTAAGAGTCTACGGCGCAGACGACGTCACAGAAGGCGTAGCTATCATGCGTCTCGAGAACGTGGACGTGTCCATAACCGGCAACTCCACCAACCCCACTCGTTTCCAACATCCCGTTGCGGGCACCTACAAAAAGTGGTGCTGGGATAACGGCAAGAAGTATTTCTCCGTCGCGTCAGGCGGCGGCACGGGACGCACTCTGCATCCTGACAATATGGCGGCGGGCCCCGCTTCCTATGGCATGACGGATACGATGGGCAGGATGCACTCCGACGCGCAATTTGCGGGCAGTTCTTCCGTCCCCGCCCACGTCGAGATGATGGGCTTGATCGGTATGGGCAACAACCCAATGGTTGGTGCATCGGTCGCGTGTGCAGTCGCGGTTCAAGAGGCACTTTCGAAGTAAAAAAGTCCACTGTTTAGTAGCGTTATAGCAATTACAAAACGGCTCCCGATTTTGGGAGCCGTTTACAATTTTGTTTGAATGTTCAGATGATGGTCGTCGTGGGTATGTTGTTCGTGAGTATGCGTGCATACAGGCGAGATATAAAACGGGGCAGAGCCAAAACCTACGGCCATATGCATAACATATATTCGGAAATTTGCCAAATTGAAAAGCGCAGGAAAAATCACATATAGCCTCGGATATTATTGACAAGCTGTTGAAGAAATTTTGCGGTCTCGTCCACGGAGCGCCTGTCCTTGCCCGCGCACAGCGAGTGGGCGGTCAGCGCCGCAAGCAAGTTGAGTTTAAGCGGGTCGTGCAAGGCGCCAGACAGCAAACTTGTTAGCGCCTCGGCGGCATGGGTAGCGCGACATTCTTCATCCATAGTTTAAGTTATGAATGTGTGATTTTTTTGTTGCGATTTATTGCACCCGAAACTTTCCAATCGGATATATTAAGGTTTGTTGATAATGCTTAGGTTTATCCGTTGACAATTTGAAAATCTGAAGGTAATCTTATTTTATGAAAGTCGCAAAACTTGCAAAAATATCAAGACGTGTACGCTAATGCGAGGAGATATCTGTTTTCATGCTTGTTGGCAGGATGCGCTGCGTATATAAATTTAAGCAGGGTCGGGAAGAGGAGCACAAAAATAAGTTGAGTATGCAGGACGTTAAGATAACTATCGAAGACTTGGGCACGGTCGCCAAGGACTCGACGGCAACGGAAGCCGCGCAAAAGGCGATATATGCAGAAAACGAGCGCAGCGAAAGCGCATATTGCATAACGCTGCGCGGCGCGTACGAGCGCAAGTACTATTTTGTCACGGAGCTGACCGAGATAACTGCGGAACGCACGCTTTTGGACGGCGATCTGCTTATCGTTTGCCTTTGGTCGGATATCGTCGTCATAGACATGTCGGCAGACAAAATTTGCAATGTCATAAATGTGACGCCGTACCTCGATATGTTTGCAATCTATAAATTTAAGGGCGGTTATTTCGTGCACGGAGAGACGGAAAATCGCTTTTTTGACAGCGACTTCAATTTGCGGTGGGAAAAGTCGGGCCGCAACATTTTTTACTGCCCCGACAGGGAAAAGAGCGTGGAAATTTTTGAAGACCACATAGACGTTTGGGACTTTTTGGGATATAAATACTCCTATGACGAGTGGGGCGACATCAATTCGTATATACGCACAACATTAAGAAAACAGTAGTTTATTCCTGAGATATTATATCGACCGCATTCGCTCACAGTTCGTGGCTTGACTGTTTTTTTATTGCTATGCTACGCATATTTTCCGTTTCTCCAACCTTCGGTCTACGCAAGCGTGACGAAGGTCGGCCAAACGCCAAAAGCTGTGGCGGTGCGGTATTTCGCCAAAGGCTCATACCGCTACCTGCATTCGCTCACAGTACAAACGCTCGACTGTTTTTTATTGCTATGCTACGCATAGTTATTCTGTTTTATATCCGCAAATTGCCGCAAGCGGCATCCGCGTATATAAAAACAGAACGCCACTACGTGGCGATGCAATAAAAAGCAGTCTCGCTTAGAGACTGCTCGCTCATTTGGTGCGGTCACCGGGACTTGAACCCGGATGTCGTGGACATACGCCCCTCAAACGTACGCGTCTGCCTATTCCGCCATGACCGCATTGACTACATTCTATCTTAGTTTGAGACGAAAAGCAAGCAATTTTAAGGACTTTTTTCACGAACTGTCAAAAATCCGAAACGGAATGATTCATAAGACGCTTGACAAGTTATCGTAGGACGAAGGCTGTTGCGGTTATTGTTTTCTGTCACAAGTAAGACTGCCCGCATATTTTTGTTAGCAATACGCGCCCGCCATATTGACAAACGCGGGGCGGGGTGGGATAATTTACAGCAGGAGGGACTTATGGATATTTTGGAGGCTATTGAGCAAAGGCACAGCGTGAGGCAATATTCAGACAGGGAGATAGAAGGCGACGTCGCCGCCAAATTGGAGGCGGAGATCGCGGAGTGCAACAGGCTTGGCGGGCTGCATATGCAGCTGAAGTTGAATGAGCCAAAAGCCATGGACTGTCTGCTTGCGCGCGGAAGTTTCAAAAATGCGGTCAATTATGTCGCGCTTGTCGCGCCTAAGGACGGCTTTGATGAGGCGGTCGGCTGGTATGGAGAGAGGATAGCGCTGTATGCAAAGACGTTGGGGCTTGGCAGCTGTTGGGTCGCCGGGTCATACAAAAAGATCCCCGAGGCGCTTGACATCGCCGACGGAGAGAAGATCTATATGATAATTACGATCGGATACGGGCTTAACGACGGCAAGCAGCACAAGTCAAAAGCTGCCGAGGCGGTCAGCAACATATCCCCGGACAGCCCCGAGTGGTTCAGAAGGGGAGTGGAGGCGGCTCTGCTTGCGCCCACCGCGATAAATCAGCAGAAGTTCAAGTTTGAACTTACTCCGGACGGGGTTAAGGCCAAGGCTGGGCTTGGACCGTTTTCGAAAACCGACCTTGGCATAGTCAAGTATCACTTTGCCGTCGCGGCAGGAGAGGAAAACTTCAAGTTTATCTGAAATCGACATTCTAAACGCATATTTTCCTAATTATCCGCCAAATTTTCAGGTGGATAAAAGTTTGGTTATGGTAATGCCGAAGGCTTAAAAATTCTTATAAACTCCGCCTCGCAAAGCGTCGAAAAAAAGCTATTGCAATAAGCGCCTCAATTTGCTATAATGGATAGAGTATAATAATACAAGTACGCATATCCGTGCGCATATGTGTACGAAAATTTTGGGGGAATAACGCATAATGAACTCCACAGCATACGCAAAAAGGTCGCAATACAAGCCGATTGACATCTTTTTCCGCGGCGTTGCGGACACCAAAAGCAAAAACCGCAAGGTGGCGTTTATCGACGCGTTCCAGGTGCTCAACGATCGCTATCTCGGCAGGATGAGCGTATGCAACTATTTTGTCATTGCTGAAAATTCCGTCCGCGTAAACGAGCTTAATATAATCGCCCTTGAGGAGCTTAAAAATTACGACCTCGTGATGAGGGAAAGTTTTCTTATCCCCGACAACCTTACATATTGCGTTCCCGTTTCCGTGCGTTTTTTGGAGAACGAGAAGGACTTTGGCGTGCTTGTCGACACACTTAAAGACGGCAAATTCAAGAAGGGCACGCTGATATTGTCCTTTTTCGGCAATACGCTTGTCAGGCTTGACGACGAGGGGCGCAAGAGGTACAACTACCTGCGCAAATGCGGCTACAAGACCGCGATAGCGGGATTCAACGAGGACTATAACTCGCTTGACGTTTTCGGCGATTTCAACTTTGATTATTTAAGGTGCGAGGCGGGCTATTTTGACGCGACTCCGCGTAAAAAGGCGCTGCTTCAGATGCTCGTAAAGTTTTGCAACGCAAGCAAGATCGGGCTTGTCATGGAAGGCGTGGATTCTCCCGCGCAGCTGAGCAGATTTCGGCGCGAGGGCGTAAAATACGTGACGGGCAGGGCGGTGTCTAAGCTGTCCCGCTGGGTCACCAACGAATTTCTCGGCGTGCCCGAGCTTAAGGGCGACAAAAAGACGGCGTACATCGCAAAACTCAATAAGGAACTCGACGCGAAAAACAAGGCGGAACTTGCGGAGCTTGAAGCCTTGCGCAAGGAAGCGCTCGACCGCATCCGCGAAGAGGACGGCGAGGGAGTTATGCCCGTGTCGCCTCGTCCGGAACTTGCAAAATCGCCATATCAGGTGAGGCTTGAGCAGCAGCGCAACACCGCGCGCAAGATAGTGCTCGACATCGTCGAGGAGCAGGCGCACGTCTATGAAAACGACGAGAGCGAGATGGACGAAGATTTTGCACGCGAAGTTTTCAGAGTGAGGTACGAAGGCGACGTACAAAGCGCGCTCGCCCTGTCCTACGCCTATGAAAACAAGGCGGAAGGCGGCTCCAAACCCAAGGATAAACAGCTCGATTTCCACAAGGACGACGAAGGGCACAGGACGGTGGACAGCGACAAGACGGGCGTGGACGCGCCGGAGCGGCCTCTCGACTCCGAGGGCAACAAGGCGCCCACAAAGGTCAAGCGCAGAAAGGCTGTGCGCGCGGACCTCGACAAGGAGGCCAAGCTGCTTGAGGAATATAAGTCGGGCGGACTTTTCGACGGTCTCGGCATAAACGCGGGCATGAAGGGCTTCGGCATTACGCTGCACGTCGCAAACGAGGATGAGGACGAGCCGGAACTTGTCGGGCACTACAACGACAACGGGCAATGGGTGGATGAGGACGGCAACGTCTACAACGGCTATTTCGACAAGGACGGCAAGTGGATAGAGTACGAGCGCTTTGACAGCTCGCAGGAAGGCCACTACAACGAAAACGCGCAATGGGTGGACGCGGAAGGCAACGTCTATGACGGCTACTTTGACGAGGACGGGCACTGGATAGACTACACCTACAGCAACTCGGAAGGCGAGATAGTCGACAACGGCTATTTTGACGATAAGATAGGCAAGTGGGTGCCGTTCGGCTATTTTGACGAACAGGGCAACTATCATAAGTTTTGACGCTTTCGCGGACCTGAGGCAAGGCGGACTTGCGCTAGGATCGCGAGGGACATATATGGCGCCATACGGCGCGCCGCTAAGGCAACAAAGTGCGCGGCAAAACCGCGCGGCAGAGCAAAAAAATCGACGCTAATAAGGATTTATTATGAGTGACGAGATCGAAAACAACCAAAACTTAGACGATCCCATTGACGGGGAGAGTGAAGCGGAAGTCGAGGACGAGGCCTACGAGGAGCCTGCCGACGAGCAGGACTATGAGGCCGAAGAAGAGTACGATCCCGAAGAAGGCGACGCCGAGTATGACGAGGGCGCCGGAGAGGAGGAGTACTACGACGACTACGAGGAGGAACCCGGCGAACCCGCAAAGATGAAGCGGGAGTGGATGAACTCCATCACCACGTCAAAGAAAGTCAAACGCGAGGAGATGCGTCGCAGGCTTAAACGCGCGATGCTGTTTATGCTTGTCTTTGCGCTTGTCGTCACATCCGTCGTATACATCATGTTGCTGTTCATCCAGGAAAACAACGTGAGGATAACCGCAAAATCCACGGATTCGGACAGGTCCATATCGCTGTCGCTTGACAACAACTACTGGACGCCGTATCTCAACGCGCAAGGCCCGTCGAGGATGTGGAACATCAGCTACAGCCCTCAATACGACACCGAAACAATGCTTACCGTGGACAATGTCTACGACCTGCTGCGCGCAAACGACGTGCAGATAGGCATGCGAAACGGCGAAAACTTTATATGCTTTGTGTTTATGTTGCGCAATAACGGCTCCTCCGACGTCAGTATCGACTATGAAATGACGCTTGAAAACGACAAGGACAGCGGCCTTCAGAACGCCATTCGCGTCATGTGGGGACAGAGCTTCAAAAACCCGGATAACGTCATAATCGGCGACGGCGAGGACGAAGAGGTGGACTATACGCACACCGAGGTCACCGTTTACGCCGCGCTCAGCGACAATCCCAAACTTGCCAACACGCTCGCAAACGACGGCAGGTCCGTTGATGAAGGATATATCGAATATGTGTCCTATCCCGTCGGCTCCGACCAGTTGAACTACGATTGGAGAGACAACTTTTATGACAAACTTGACGACGACGGCGGCATGAGCTACGCCGACGCCACAAGAAACGGCTATATGGTCGTCACTCGCCCCTTTGAAAACACCGAGCACGTCTTCGAAAGATCCGCGACCCTCACTAAAGGCGACATCATGTATTGCTATGTCTGCATCTGGCTTGAGGGCAGCGACTTCGATTGCGTGGATAGCGCGTTGGGGGGGTATGTGGGGCTTGGTATTAATTTCCTCGCCTACTAAAAAAACCGCCTGTACGGGCGATATACTGCGTCAAAACCCTCTCGCCTCACGGTCACGTACGATTGAGTACGCTCACGCTCGGCGAGAGGGTTTTTCCTTGTCTCTCATCCCGTACAGACGGTTTTTACGATATCAATAGGGCGATATACTTCGTCAGAGCTTTCTTATATACGAACGTCAACTGTGTCCGAGTTTACCGCAACCTCTGTCTGGGCTTTCTTATACGCGGACGTCAGCCGTGTCCGAGCTGTACCGCGGAGCGAAGCGGGATATACAAACGTACGCAGTGAGGGCGGATCTGTACCC
>CANQCC010000059.1 GCA_947589635.1 uncultured Clostridia bacterium
ATTGCCGAGCTCGCGTTTTTAGCATGGGTTTGCAAAGGGCGTAACGCCCTTTGCCGAGGGTGCGGGGCGAGGAGCCCTGCAATAAATATGCGACGTCCCGATTGAGCGAAGGCGAGGGACGGGACGCCGCATGGTGTTATTTCAGCAGCAGGGGTTGGTATTGGGTGCCGTTGAGGGCGGCGAGGAGAGTGGGGACTATGAGAGAGACGTCCGAGATGAGGGAGTTGGGCTTTTTTGTGGGCGAATCCTGTCCGAAGGGCACGACGTAGATATTTTTGGTGTTGAGGAGCTTGCCGATATTGCGGGCGTTTGCGGCGAGGGAGTCGTTTGAAGCGATAGCGAGGACGACGGGGCGGTTGTTGCGCAGGTGGGCTTTGACTGCCATTGTGACGGGCGTATCGGTGACGCCGTGGGCTATTTTGGCAAGCGTATTGCCTGTGCAAGGGGCTACGAGCATGATGTCGAGTGGCTGCGAAGTGCCAAGCGGTTCTGCCTCGACGATGGTTTTTATGGGCGTTTGGCCCGTTTTTTTGACGATTTCCGCCTCGAAATCCGCGTGCGTGAAGAAGCGAGTGTCGAGGGTCGCCACGTTGAAGCTGAATATGGGCGTGATGTCAAATCCGCTGTCGATGATGGCGTCGAGGCTGTTGAGCACGTTTTTGAGGGTGCAGAAAGAGCCGGTGACGCAAAGTCCCAATTTTTTCATTTTATCACCTCCGATATGTAGTCCTTCATGGCTACGGCTGCGGCGAGAGGGCACACTTTTGCGGGAAGCGCAGGGTATATGCCAGCGTCAAGGCCGAGATAGCGCGCGTATTCAAGGTTTATCGCGGGCGTGGAGGCAAGGTCGATATACACCGCGTCCTCGCGCATAGTCAGCAACTCCTCGTCCTTTACGATGGGTTTGGGCACGGTGTTGATTATGACGTCGTACGGCGCAAAGTCAAAGTTTTCGAGGGGCAGGACGTCGCTTGCGAACGCGAACGCAGGCCTTGAGGAAGAATTTGTGGCGATGGCAATGTTTACGCTGAGGTCTCCAAGCAGCTTGGCGACTGCCGCTCCCATACGGCCGAATCCCATTATCAGCACGCGCGAGTCGCGTATGGAGCGCAGCGAGCGCTCGAGAATAAGCATAAGCGCGCCCTCGGCGGTGAGGCGGGAGTTGACCGCCTGAAACCTTTCGTCAAGCATTATGCAATGCACGTCTATGCCGCGCAGGCGTGCGAGATCTTTTACTTTGTCGGAGCATTTTCCGCAGATAACGCGCCCGCCGTCCGCCACTTTGGCAAGTTTCTCCTCGTCGAGCGCTATATTGGGAGCGTACACGTGCGTGTCGCGGTCGAACGCGCAACCCGCAAGCAACTTTTGCAAAAAATACATTCTTTCGTCGGTTTTTATCACGGTCAGATTGTTTTTCATAGTGTATCGTATGCGATCCGACTTGCGCGGCGTGAATGGTCTCGGGCGTTTTGAACGGGCTCAACGCGGGGAAAATGCGGGGTCCTCTTTCACCTGTCGGGAAAAAGGGCGCATAGGATAAATGGAGGTGACTTATGGAAAGATACTTTCTTGGCAACAACACGGCATACGGATTCAAGGGCTTTTACGAGGACGAGCTGAGGCGAAGAGACCCCGTCGTGCTTCTGAAGGGCGGCCCCGGCACGGGCAAATCGAGCATACTTAAAAGAGTAGCGGCGGAGGCGAAAAGGCAGGGCTATGATTGCGAGCTGTGGTACTGCTCGGGCGATCCGTCCAGCCTTGACGGAGTGATGATAAAGGAGTTGAACGCCGTCGTGACGGACGCTACGGCGCCGCACGCGTCGGGCGCGGAACTGCCCGCGATAAAGGACTTTATAGTGGACCTTGCAAGCAGCCTCTCGCACGAAAAATTGGCGCCGAACAGGGACAAAATAGAAGAATTTTTCGCGATAAAGAGGGCGGCTTTCAAGCGCGCATATCGCCATCTGAGGCTTGCGAAATGCCATATGGACAACGTGTACGAGATAGAACGCGACGGCGTAAAAGAGGAGGATATCCGCGCGTACGCGGCGCTGTTTGCGGCAAACTTAAGGGAGACTTGCCGCTGCGTGCGAGAGGGTGGAGCGCGGCGCAGACTGTTTGCAAGGGCGATAAGTCCGGCGGGAGAAAATTGCTACTTTGACCATTTGCGCGGCAAAAAAATATACAAGGTGAGCGGCGGAAGCCTTGCCTGCGCGCTGTTTATGGCTGAATTGGAGGCGCTTATAAAGGGAGGGACATCCACACAGAATCCGCTTGAGCCCAAAATTACGGAGTGCATAACGGCGGGAAACATCGCCGTGACTTGCGACGCGGGCTACCTTGCGAGGGATGTGTACGAAAACATAAATCTGTCCGTCTATGAGGACCACGCGGACATAGAGGCGGCGGAGGAGGAGTTGAACGCCTCGCAAGTGGAGATCGCGCTTGCAAGCGAGGCGCTTGAGCGCGCAAGAGAGGCGCACCTTGCGGCGGAGAAGTACTTTATCTCCGCAATGGATTTTGAAAACAACGACAGACTTTATAAGCAGATAATCGGCATTTTGGGCATGTGAGGGAAGCACTATCGTCCTTTTGGAAGAGGGCTGACTTTGACAAAGAGCACAAAAGAGGGAAGGACAGTATTAAAATGCTGAAAACAGCCAAAATATTTGTATAAAAACAGGCGTTTAGAATGCCTGTTTTTATGTAAGCCGCCCCGCCTGAAATAAATATATTGACATCTTGGCGGCGGTAATATAATATTATATATGTATCGGTATATATGCGCGCGCCACGCGCGTATACGCATATGTGCCCGAGGCGCGCATGCGCCAAAGGTTGCAAAGGCGCCTCACGGCGCGTAAGGGTGGAAATTATGAGAAAGAAAATCAGCGTTATTCTGGCAATGATCCTCGGCATAGTCATGCTGTGTTCTTTTGTCGCGTGCAACGCGCAGAGGAATGTGACTGAGCCGCCTAATTCGCTTACTCCTTCAGGTCCCTCCGACGATACTCCGACGGACGCGGACTGCTATCTCAGATTTACGATGCCGAAGCATGCCAATTCGGTTTTCAAGAAGATCTATATTGACGAATTTGATATCACCGACGTCGAATATTCCATCGTCTACATGGACGATGACGGCGCCGTGCTTTCCGAAGTCCCGATGGGGCAACTCACTCTCGACATGGTCGCTGAGGAGGACAGGCCGCTTCTTACCACCGTTGGCGATCACATCATAAACGTCACGGCAAAGGACAAAGAGGACAACTCCATAGAGGGCTCCTTCACGCTTCGTCTGAAGGATCGTAACGTCTCCGTCTCCGTGATTAACGCCAAATTCAGGCTTGAACAGGGCACGGCGGCTTATTTTGGCAGCAGGCAGCAAATAAGCGGCGTAGATTATGCGACCGTGGACGTTGACGAGGGCATGACTTTTGCAAGTTGGGAGGAATTTTCCACCGCCTTCCTGCTTACAAGAGCGGGCTTCTCATATGCGGGCGTAAGTTTCACTTCGGGAGGGCAGAGCAAGAGTTTGCTTGAGGACGGCACCGGCTTCCCCTTCACGATAAGCGATAAAGCGGGTTACACTTTCACTCCCGTCTGGAACGCAAACGTCATAACGGTGCACTTCGACCTTAACCTCGGAAACAAGCACGCGGCGCTTCCTCCGGACACGGCAATGCCGACTGCTCCCGCAAATCAGAGCGTCACGCGCAATTCGGGCGCGATACGCAGGCCGGATACCAACGAGTTTAACATATTCACCAACCTGTACTTCTCGGGCTGGTACACAGCAAAATACGACGAGGGCTCCTCTTCGCCTCAATTAGAGGCGGACGGCAGCGTGGTCCTCGACAGAATGTGGAACTTCAATCAGACCGTATCAAATTCTGACATATATCTGTACGCCAAGTGGGTGGAGCACGACTATTCCTATACCATCTATCCCATGGGCGGCAATTTCAGTGGCAATATTCAGCCTGCAAAGGACGCGGGCGGGGACGCCATCACGCTTGAAAACGCGGCCTCAAAGGGGTATACCGTCGTAAATTGCGTCACGCGTTTCGACCTTGCCTCCGGACAGCTTAACCGCATTATCTTCGACGGGCTTAAGTACGGCATGCAATTTGACAAGTACGTCGCCGAAGTGCAGGTGACTTCAAGCGGCGACAAGAAGGTCCTAAAGGTCATCGACTTGCTTAAGGCGGACACTCTCAACAGCTATCTTGTCAAGGGCGGGGAGTACCTCACCGTTAGCGGCGTGTTTGAGGATTTCCAGTGCCTTAAGCCTCTTTCGGGCGGAAACGCCTCCGTGTTGCAGGACGCGGCGCTGTACGTCGGCTGGAAACTTAATCTTGCCGATATGACCGACAAAGAGCTTGAAAACGACGACGAGACAACCGTTAAAGATTTCAGCGACAACGATTTGAAGAAGGTCAGCGCTTACTTCACGGAATTGCTGTTCAAGGACAGTATCACGCTTAAGGCGGACGGCACTCTGCGTTTGGAAAAGGCGTGCGACGATGCTGTAAACAAGCTGTTTTTGCCCGCGGAGATGTACTATAACGGCGTCAAGACCCCCATTTCGGAGATCGCCGACCGCGCGTTCATAAACAAGAAGGCGCTTACCTATGTAGACTTGTCCCGCGCGATATATCTTACGCGCATAGGCGCTCAGGCATTCGCGTATTCGGGCAGCCTTGAGGAGATAAAGCAGCCTCAGGACGCCAAGAGCAGCCTTGAGGTGATCGGCGACAACGCGTTTGCAAACACCGCGTACGAGGCGAGATATACACAATATACGGACGGGCTTCAATTTATCATCCTCAACGACATAATCTACAAATATTGCGGCGACCCCGCGACGGCGGAGATAGACCTTACCAAAGACCCCTTCTATCAGGTCGAAGACTTCGAACATTGGACGACGGGAGAGGCGCACGGCCGCGTGCTTGATGAAACGTTGGTCGAAAGCTTCAACAAGAGGCTGAAGGGCGCGACAAAGATAATGAGCAACGCGCTTACAAACGCCACGTCGCTTAAAACTCTCAGGTTGCACGCAAACATCGAGGACATAGAGGCAAACGCTTTCAAGGGACTTGACGACTTTGAAAATCTTGTGATACCAGCGGGCAGCAAACTTGACAATATCAGCGAGTTTGCCTTCAACGGCTGCGAAAAGTTCCTGTCCTCGGAAGGCAAGAACTACAATGCGGAAGTCAACGCGATAATGATCGGCAACGTCTATTATCGCTATCTCGGCAAGGACGCCACAAGCGTGAGGATCCCAGCTAAAAACGGCGACTTCCCGATAAAATATATCGCGGCAAGCGCAATGCTCGGCTGCGACAAGGTGGCAGAGGTCGTTTGCGAGTCTACGGACATAGAGTTTGTGGGCGCGGACGCCTTCTTGAACACTCAATATCTGCAAAACGCGTCAGACAGGCCGTTTGTATGCATAAACGGCATCATGACGGAGTTCTACGGGCCCGGCGTGATCAACGCCGCGGTCATGCCCGACAGCGTGGAGGCGATTGCCGACAGCGCGTTCAATACGTTTGCCTCCGTGCTGAGTACGGTAATAATCGGCAAAAACGTCAAGAGCATAGGCAAGTACGCTTTCGAGGGCGCGCACCAGCTGAGATCGGTGTCGCTGACCTCGATAACCGTGAATACGGATGACGATAAAAAACTTGATAACGCCCCCAGGATAGACAATACAACATTCGCAACCGCCACGGGCGAATTTATGGAGGACCTCAGGTTCTACATGCAGGCAGGCGCGCTTGAAAAGCTGCAGGCTTTGGCAAAGACTCCGACCGCCGTGACCGACCCTGCGACCCGCGATTGGGTAGATTTTTACAACCTGCACAGCGACTGCTTCGAGGCGGAAGTGTTGGAGTCCGTCACGTTGCGCCCGGGCAGGATAAACGGCACTCTTATCGACGCCGTAAAGCAGAATAACGATTGGGTGACCTCCGCGCTCAACGCATTCAAATACAAGTATGTTGACGGCGACAAGGCCGACCTTAAGGGGAATCTGGAAAACGCGCTTGCGATAGTCAACAACAGCGGCGCGTCGGTGATATATGACGACCTCGATCCGCAATTTGTCAAATTCGAGCAGATAACAAGCGACGGAAAGTATAAAAATCTGTATGTGGACGAGGGCAGCGCGGTAAGCAGATTCGTCATGCACTATACCTACAACGGAGACGGTAAAGTCTTCCCAAGCGAACCGGACGACGAAGATCTTGTCGTGATAAGAGTGGTCAGGGCGCCGAAAATCTCTCTTAACGTGTGCGAGACGTATCCCGAACTTGCGGCCGGCAACAGATATGAATATGGCAACTACATCAGCGGCATGAATTTGTCGATAAAGGGGCTTGAAGGCAACGATAAGACCAATAACAACCCGAGGCGCCCCGTGTACTTTACGTCGTATGATAAGGACGACATGAAGATCACCGTTTCCTGGTCCGACGGCGGCTTTTCGTCCACG
This sequence comes from uncultured Clostridia bacterium, assembly GCA_947589635.1. GTDB lineage: Bacteria > Bacillota > Clostridia > Christensenellales > CAG-917 > CAG-475. The sequence goes on from CANQCC010000059.1 coordinate 6,506, forward strand.
ATCACGCTTGATCAGTCGGCGCTTGACGACTTCGAGGTGAGCAACGGCATTCAGGCCACGGCTACGCTCACCGTAGACTTCTACGGCATTGGCCAGTATGTGTTCAACTATACCTACAGCGCGCGCAAGGCGAAGTACAATCAAGTGATACAAAGGCAGGCGGTATCTCTGCCCCTCAACGACACGGGGTGGAATTCGCTTGGCGCATTCTCGCTGTATGTAATGGGCGAGGACGGCAAATATACGCAATTTGCGATCAACAGCACGCATTTCAGCCTTGCGGCCGGTCAGGAGATAACCACCACCGAGCTTGGGCAGCACACCGCCACGCTCAACTTCAGGGACGAGAACGCGCTCGGCGTGCCCACCGTGGACCTTGTGTACACCGTGGTGCTCGAGGCGGACGTCAGTCAATTTGAATTTGAGACGAACAACAACGCGAGCGGAGACTACGCCGGCAGGGCGACGGTCATTCGCTACAGAGGGACGGACGCAATCACCGTCATAGTCCCCGAAGAATATGTCACACGAGACGGAAAGAAATATCAAGTCGTCGCGATAGGCGGGATATCCAACAGTACGGGCAATTTCAACAGCGTGTTCGGCGATTGCAAGCAGCTTAAGACGGTGTACCTGCCGTCAACTATAAGCCTTATCGGCGTGGGCGCGTTTGCGGGCTGCACAAGCCTCGAGCATGTGTATACCGCTACCAAGTCGTCCACGGACGGCGCTCAACTTAAAGCGTCCAACTTTGACACCGTAGGCGCCGCCACCGTGGTCAGAAGAGGCGGCGAGGACATCGCTCTGCAGCGCGTCACGGTCAATAATCTTGACGGCATAAGCTACGAGACCGTCGGCACGGACGAAGAGGGCAATGCGACGACATACGGCCTTGCCATCCTCGGCGAATACGATTTGGGAACAAAGGACAGCAGGCAAAGAAGGATAGTTTATTCCGTAGTGGGCTTAAGCGAAAACTTCAAGCTGCCCCAGTGGGACAAGAGTATCCCGCTGTATGTGTACCTGCCCGACACCATATACACAAGCGTTGCGCTTAAGGACTTCGAAGGGAATGCCGTCGGTAACGAAGTTAATCTGTTCTACTATGCCAACGACGGCGTGCGCTATGCGGTCGAAAACCACCTGAGCAACTCGCTGGCCCACATAGGCGCGCAAGCGTTTATCGACTGCGTAAGCCTTGATTTCGACGAGGAAAGCTTCGCGCATTCGCCGGGTCTCTCGTTTATTCAGGTCAAAGCGTTTGAAAACTCCGGCGTGACGCTGTTGGACTTCACAAATAACACCAAACTTACGGAAGTCAGCAACGAGGCGTTCAAAAACTGCTCCTTCTTGAGAGAGGTCAGACTGCCGGATGTCGTAACAGATAGAGAAAAAAATATCGTGTTTGCGGACGATCTCTTCAGCGGCTGCAAACTGCTTGAAAAAATGGACTTCGACGGCGTGGGCACCATCGGCGAGCGCGCCTTCAACGGCTGCAGCACTTTGACGGAAGTCACGCTTACGGAAGATGTGGAAACTGTGGGTGCAAACGCGTTCGGCTCCTGCCCGGCGCTTGTCATAAGGTGCACGTTTGCAAATGCAACAGCATTGCCCGTAGGGTGGGATACCAACTGGAACAGCGGCAATTGCCCGGTCGTGTACGATTGCAATAACAACGACGTTGCGGAAAATGGCGTGACCTACTTTGTAAACACCGAGGGCGAGTCCGAGCTTAGATATATGCTTGAGGAAATCGACGACAAGAAGGTTGCTACAGTCATTTTGCAGAAGTACGGGATCGACGAAAACGTCATCGTGCCCGGCACGGTCACCTTCAAAGGGCAGACCTATTATGTAACGACCATCGCAAGCGGCGCCTTCAGCGGCAACGAGCGCTTAAAGACCATAAAAGTCAGCTCCTATCTGACGACGATAGAAAGCAAAGCGTTTGAAAATTGCGTCTCGCTTGAGGAATTCGGCTTCTCGGACGGCGAAAACGGCTTGACCGGCGTGGATCTGGAATCGTTTAACGGCTGCGCCAAACTTGCAAACGCGCCCGGCGTGCCAAGCTCCTTCACCAAGGACTTCTTCACCTACGAGATCAACAGAGTTGACTCCACCGTGAAAATAACGGCCTACAGCAATACCGAAATTGAGGGGCAAGCGCTCACCATCGGCGAAACGGTCGAGTATGCGCACATTACCTACAAAATAACCGGGATCGGCGCGGAGGCCTTCAACAAGGCGACTATGGCAAGCGTGAAGATAGGCAGCAACGTCACGTCCATCGAAAGAAAGGCGTTTGCGGAATGCGCCAACCTTACCGCCGTCACGGGCTGTGAAGGACTTGAGACGATTGGCGAGTTGGCGTTTGCGGATTGCGCGCTGCTCAGCAGCTTTGTGACATGCCCGAAGATCGTTACCGTCGACGAAAGCGCATTTGACGGATGCGACGCGCTCAGCAGTCATCCGGTCTCAAAGTCGTAATGGCGCCCATAAAAGCGCAGGGGAAATTGTCATAAGCATAAGGACTCTCGCTTAATGCGTCGATACAATACTAAAGGCTTAATGGCGTTTGCTTAAAGCGCGCAGACAAATTGTAAAATGAAAAAATGCAGGCGATCGCCTGCATTTTTTGATTCGATCTGATATCCGTTTTTTGGCGGGCGCAGTTCGTTTCCGCAAGGTCGGAGTTTGCCCTCGCAAGGCATGCAAACTTCAACAAGCTATCAATATATCATCCAATCGCTGCAAGTTATCGCCTGCGCGGGCAGATTTTAAGGCGGATCAGAGGAAGGGTCCAAGCGCCTCGT
>CANQCC010000060.1 GCA_947589635.1 uncultured Clostridia bacterium
TTCTTGAACACTCTCGAGGGAGAGGAGCAAGCGCCCATGGAGCCGGGATGCCTGTGGATGGGGCCGGTACCGTGAGACATAGAACCGATGCGTTGCGAGTTCCATCTCTGGATAACGCCGGAGAATCCATGGCCCTTCGAAGTGCCCGAGACGTCAACCTTGTCGCCCTCGCCGAAGATATCGCAAGTAAGTTCCTGACCAAGCGTATAGCTTGAGCAGTCTGCGAGTCTCAGTTCGCGCAAATACTTTCTGACAGTCACGTTTGCCTTTGCGAAATGCCCTTTCACCGGTTTGTTGACTCTCGTTTCCTTGACGGCGCCGAATCCGACCTGAATGGCGTCGTAGCCGTCGTTGTCCTTGGTCTTTATCTGGACGACGGGGCAGGGACCTGCTTCCAGCACTGTGACGGGAATGACCTTGCCTTCGTTTGTAAAGACCTGACTCATGCCGATTTTCTTTGCGATGATTGCTTTATCCATGTAAAGTTCACCCTCCTAATGATATCTTGATCAAAGCTTGATCGAGATGTCTACGCCCGCGGGAAGGTCAAGTTTCATCAAAGAATCGACTGTGCTCTTCGTGGGATTGTAGATGTCGATCAAACGCTTGTGCGTCCGAAGTTCAAACTGCTCGCGGCTGTCCTTATACTTGTGCGTTGCGCGAAGTATGGTGATGATCTCCTTGTCGGTGGGGAGAGGGATGGGACCGGAAACCTTCGTGCCCGTCTTCTTGACGGTCTCGACTATCCTGTCGGCGGAAAGGTCGATAAGGTTGTGGTCGTACGCCTTAAGCTTAATTCTGATTTTTTGTCCAGCCATTTTAGCCTCCTGATATTTGACGCGGACGGCGCGCACATTAAACACTTGCCCGCGTGTGTCTTTCCTATTTTTTTGCCGTTTAAGACAAAACGGCATACTTCTGCCAAGGCAGATACTCAAATATCATACATTTTACAAGCACTCTTGTCAAACAATTTTTATTGAAATTCAAAAAAATTTTTATAAAATTTCCCAAAAATTTTTTCTCTTGTGTTCCCCTCCCTTCCATTCAACAACATCTTGTTGCCCGCCCTGTATTTTGCGACCGGTCGCACTGCCCGTCGCTCCGTATAATTATGGTATGCGCGCGGCATACGCTTGGGCGTACGCGCGTAACGCTCGCGCGCGAGGACAATGCGGAGATGATGAAATAAAAAGATGATAAAACGCGATACGTGTTGTCAAAATGTGGCTTGTACGGTTGAAAAGTCAAAAGGAATTTGATATAATTATATCATCTTTTAAATCGGGAGCAATTATGGGCAAACTTCAAAAACTCATCGACGGCAAAAACGACAGCGCCAAATTTATGTGCGACGAGATCGCGCACATCTGCGGCACCATGCCAAAGCGTCCTCCGGGAAGCGAGGGGGAGCTTATGGCTTGCGAACACATGGCAAATGTGGCGAAAGACCTCGGCGCGGAGAGGGCTGACATCGAATCTTTCAAAGAAAATCCCAACGCGTTTTTCGGTTTTTTGTATTTTACGATCTCATTCGCGCTTGTGGGCATAGTCAGCTTTTTCAGGCTGCCCATACTCGGCGTGGCGTGCATAACGATAGGTCTTTTGATATTTATACTTCAATTCGGCTTTTACAAAAAGATAGTCGACCCCTTCTTCCCCTCCGCGACCGGGCATAACGTGACCATCCTCAAAAAGTGCAGCGGCGAAGTCAAAGGCAGAGTCTTCTTCAACGGACATCCCGACGCAGTGTGGCGCTGGCCTTATCATCAATATGTCAACAGCCGCTTCAACGTCGCGGTGCAGGCGCTCGGGATCCTCGGCGCGCTCATCTGGCTTGTCCTCAACGTCATCGCCTCCGTCAAGACAAAGTGCGCTCCCATGACGGGCAACTATACAAGCATGGTCGCGGTATACGGACAGCCGCTTATGATAACCGCGTTTGTATGCCTCGTCTTTGCGATCCCCCTCACGATGCTTTACTTCATGTGGGACGAGCGCAACATAGTGGACGGCGCAAACGACAACCTGACCGGCTGCTATATGGGCATTTCCGTGCTGAAAGCGCTTAAGGACGCGGGCATAGAGCTTGAGCATACCGAAGTCGGCGTGATAATCTCGGGCAGCGAGGAGGCGGGCTTGCGCGGCGCGCTCGCGTGGGCAAAGACGCATAAGGACGATTTCAACGACGTCCCCACATGGATATATTCATTCGATACCATTCGCGAAAAGGAGTTCCTCGGCGTAAACTACCGTGACCTGAACGGCACCGTCAAGGCGGACAAAGAAGTCTGCGACAGCTTTGTGAACGCCGCCAATGAGCTTGGCATAAAGTGCCAAAAGACCTGGGTCCCGCCCTTTGGAGGAAGCACGGACAACTCCGCTTTTTGCAAGTACGGTTTCAAGTCTGCGGGCATCACCGCGATGAACCACGTGTTGCAGCCCTACTACCACACGATGTACGACACGGCGGACAACCTCGACCCGGAGTGCCTTGCGGACTGCTTTGCGGTAACCGTAAAAGCGCTTGAAAACTTTGACGCCGCCGTCTCGGGCGAAACCGCGGAAGCAAAAACCGACGCGCTTGCGGAGGCCGCCGCCGACGAGGCGTAAACCTCAAAGCCTGCCCTGCCGCAAGGCAAAAAGGGCATATAAAAAGCAATAACCTAAAACGCTTGCCACACGACAAGCGTTTTTCTTATATCCTCCGAAGAGGTTTATATCAATTTTTTGGCGGGTCAAGCATGATTTTGCCAAAGTCGCCCCGATCTTTCAAAGCAAAGCCTTTTCTCACTTAAAAGTCGCCCTGCTCTTTCAAGGTAAGAAGCCTATTTTCACGCGAACGCCGTTAAAGTTCTTTCGCGGCGAAAGCCTATCCCCGCTTATGCGCCGCTGAAGCTCAGTTTTGCGCGGCGCGTTTTTCCTCTTCCGCCGCGGCGAGCACCGCTTTTGTCAACTGATGCGCGCAGGACGTGGAGCGCATGCCGCATCTGACGCCCGAAAGTTTTTCGGCGACTTCCTCCGCCTTCATCCCCTCGACGAGGATGGAGATCGCCTTGAGGTTGCCGCTGCATCCGCCGTAAAACACGACGTTATGCACCACCCCGCCGTCTATGTCGAGCGTTATAAGCTGGCTGCAAGTGCCCTGAGTCTTGTATTCATAATGAAGCATATCCGTCTCCTTTGCGCCCACAGGCGCTCCGCGTTGTAATTATTGCCTTATGTTGAGATTTCTGTCCTGTCAGTCCTGTTTTTCGTAGTTGAGAAGTTTTTTGTACTCCATATTCCAATAAATGTACTTGATGGGCGGGCAGATCGCAAACAGCAGGCGCGCGAAGCTGAACAACTTGCAGGGATTTACGCTCTTCCTGCCGTGTTCTATGCCTTTGACCATGCACTTCGCAACATGCGCGGGCTTTTGTACGGGGAAGGGGCGCTGAGTGATCTGCTTAGTCTTGCCCTCCACGGCTTTGGCGAAGAAGCCCGTATCCGTGGCGACGGGATAGAGGCAGGTCAGCTTGATGTTTTTGGAGAGCTCCCTTCTCAAGCCCTCCTGGAAGCCCTGCATCGCAAATTTGCTTGCGGAGTACAGCGTGTATCCGGGCATCGCCATCTTGCCTATCGCGGAGACGGTGATCGCCATATGTCCCTCTTTGCCGCCGAGATATTCGGCGTATTTCTGATATGAATAGATGGGCGAATAGACGTTGACCTTGAAGATCTTGTCCACTCTGTCCCAGTCCACATAGTCCATGCGCTCATAGTACGGAAAACCCGCGTTCGCATAAAAGATGTCTATCCCGCCAAGCTCTCTGTCCGCGGTCTCGAAGATGAGGTCAACGTTCTCCTTGGTGGAGACGTCAAGCTGCATGGGGATGACCTTGTCCTTGTCGAATTCGCCGATCTTGTCGACGTTGAGGTCGACGGCGAGGATCTTGTTGTCGCCCTTTACAAGCAGTTTGAGGGTCTCAAGCCCAATGCCGCTGTTCGCGCCCGTAAGCACAATTTTTTTGCCCGTTATCATAATTTCCTCCGACTTTTTTCTATTTGTTCTTGTAATTATACGATTTGTTCTTGTCATATTATATCACCGCGCGCAGATTTTTTCAACTGTCCTTCATAAGATATTCAAACGCCGCCGCCGCTTTTTCGCGGAGTTTATCAAGCGTGCCGTCGTTCAAGACGGTTACGTCGCCCTCAAGACAGCTCTCCTCGCCCTGCGCCGCCATGCGCGCCTCGATATCCTCCGCCGTCATGCCGCGTAAAATCAGCCTCTCCTTTTTCAAGCCGTCGGGACAGACGACAAGCAAGGTCTTGTCAAACAGCCTCTTCGCGCCCGAACCCGCAAACAGCGGGACTTCTACGACAAGAGGGTCCTCCGTCGCGCGCTCTATGCGGGAGAGTATGCGCGGATGAGCAAGCGCGTTAAGCCTCGCCCTCGCCTCGCCGTCGCGAAACACCGCGCTCGCAAGCGCCGCCCTGTCCACTACGCCCTCGCGCACCGCAAATGGAAATTCCTTTTCAAGCAAGGAAATATAATCCTTTTCAAGCAACAGCTCGCGGTTTATCTCGTCCGCGGAGAGCGTCGCAAGTCCCATTTCGCGCGCGACCCTCAACACCTCGGATTTGCCCGAGCCTATAGTGCCTATGACCGCTATCCTCATTTGAGTTCCGCCCAATTTTTTCCCGTCCCTGCCTTCGCGATGAGGGGGACGCGCAAGGACGCGGCGTTTTGCATTTCGTCCTCGAGTATGCGCTTCACCTCGTCGACCTCGTCGGGCGCGGCGTCAATTATAAGTTCGTCGTGGATCTGGAGTATCATTTTTGACTTTTTGCCCTCCAACCTTCTCTCCACGCCGAGCATGGCAAGTTTGATTATGTCCGCCGCGGAGCCCTGAAGAGGAGTGTTCATCGCCATGCGCTCCGCCGCCGACCTCACAGCGAAGTTGGACGCGTTAAGGTCCGAAAGATTGCGCCGCCTCCCGAGCATGGTAAGCGAATAGCCCCTCTCTCTCGCCTGCGCCACGCAACCGTCCATAAACTCGCGAACGCGCGGATGGGTGAAGAAATAGTTGTCTATAAATGCCTTGGCGCGGCGGGGCGGAATGGACAAATTCTCCGCAAGACCGTACCCGCTTATGCCGTAAATTATGCCGAAGTTGACGGCCTTTGCGTCCCTCCTCTCCGCCGCCGTGACCTCGCTTATGGGCTTGCCGAGTATCTCGGACGCGGTTATCGCATGGATGTCCTTGCCGTGCATGAACGCGTCGATAAGTTGCTCGTCGCCGCTGAAGTGCGCAAGCAGCCGAAGTTCTATCTGCGAATAGTCCGCCGACACAAGCACGTTGCCGGGACTTGGCACAAACGCCTGCTTTATGTCCTTGGCCTCCTCGCTGCGCGTGGGTATGTTCTGAAGATTGGGATTTGCCGATGAAAGCCTTCCCGTAGTCGTTATGCACTGATTGAATTCGGTGTGGATCTTGCCGCGCGTGATGAGGGGCTGCAAGCCTACGACGTAGGTGGACTGCAACTTCGCAAATTTGCGATATTCGAGTATCTTGGAAATTATCGGGTGCTCCCCCTCGAGGCCCTGAAGCACATCCTCGCTTACGGAGTATCCCGTCTTGGTCTTCTTTTTGCCGTGAGCAAGCCCCAGTTTATCAAACAGCACTTCGCCAAGCTGCTTTGGCGAGGCGATATTGAAGGTGGCTCCCGCATACTCGAATATGCTTGCGCTCAGCTTGTCAAGTTTGTCCTTATACCTCTCCTCAAGCGCCTTCAAAGCGTCCGCCGAAACGCACATTCCGCGAAGCTCCATTTTGCGCAAAACCACCGAAAGGGGCTGTTCAACGTCATAAAACAACCTGTCAAGTCCTTTTTTTGTCAATTCGGCGTCAAGCAACCTGCTTTCGTAAAACAGTTCCGCCGCCCCCACGGACAGCCCGTCCGCGCCGAGCGCCTGCTCTATGGATTTTATCGGCGCGCTGTCCCTTGCAAGATGCGCGGCTATCATGACGTCAAAGAAATTTTCGGATTGCACGCCGTATTTTTTGCTGAGCGTCTTGTTGTCGAAGACGATAAGTTTTTTGCCGCTCGCCTTTTGACTTATAAGTTGCAGCGCGTCGTCGAAATTTATCCCCGTGCTGAACAGATCCTCCGCGCAGCGCACGCGATATTCGGTATGTTCGTCGGTGGCGAAGCGCACGTCCTCGTCGATTATCAGCGCAAGACAGTCGGAGGCGTCAAGCGCGCGGGATATCTCTTCGGCGGTCTCGACGTCCGTAACCGTCTTTTCAATCTCCGTCGAGGGCGCCGCCCCTTCCTCAAACGTCATCCTGCCCGCAAGCGAGGATATCTCAAGCTCCTGCAAGCGCTGTTTTACTTCCGCGCCGTACACGGGCACAAAGGCAAAGTCGTCTATGTTGCAATCTATGGGCGCGTCCCTTCTTATCACGCTGAGCTCCCGGCTTAAAAGCGCGATGTCCCTGTTTTCTACAAGCGCCTGTCCCGTCTTGCCCTTGATGTTTGGCGCGGCGGCAAGCACTCCGTCCAAGGAGCCGTATTCGTCGATTAGCTGTTTGGCGGTCTTCTCCCCCACGCCGGGAACGCCCGGAATGTTGTCGGATGGGTCGCCGCGCAGCGCCTTATAGTCTATATATTGGCTGGGAGTGAAGCCGTCCTGTTTAAGCCTTTCAAGGTCGTACACCTCTATGTCGCTGACTCCCTTCTTCGTCCAGAAGATCTTTGTATGCGGACCCGCAAGCTGAAAACTGTCGCGATCCCCCGTGACGATAATGCATTCCCCGTCGAGGTTGGCGGACAGCGTGCCGAGGATATCGTCGCCCTCGAATCCCTGCGCGGTGACTATCTTTATCCCCATCGCGGAGATGAGCTGTTTAAGCGGCTCCACCTGCATGCGGAGCTCCTCGTCCATAGGCTTCCTCGTCGCCTTGTACTTGTCGTACATCTCGTGGCGGAAAGTAGGGCCGTGCAGATCGAACGCCGCCGCGATATGCGTTGGGTTCTGCTCCTTGATAAGCCTTAAAAGTATGCTTACAAAACCGAATATCGCCCCCGTGTACATCCCCTTGCTCGTCTTGAGGTTGGGAAGCGCATGATAGGCGCGATGCATAAGACTGTTGGAATCCAGAAGCAATATCTTGTTTGCCATGGCAAGTCTCCTTGCGTTTATTTTGCGGCGTATTTCCGCCGGAATTTACCTCTTGTTGCGAGGCGTTTTGCGATTTTTATTTTTGCGCTTTATTCTTCAAGTTTTGTACTTTGCACTATGCGCTTTGTACTTTACACTTTTATTTGCGCTACGTCGATACGACAAGGTTTTTTGCCGCTTGATCCATCTTCGTCTGTGGCTGTCTAAGCGGCAAGTCGACGGCGCCTTAGGCGTCCTGTTGCGTGCCTGAAGCCTCGTCAAGTCCCAAAAACTCCCTCAGCCCCGCCTCGAGCGCCTTACCTCCGTCCTCTATGCCTTTTGCGACAAGCGCCGCGACCTTTTCGGACGTGAATTCAAGCACATGGGCAAGCTCCTCGTCGGGCGCGATGACAAACAGATCCTCGTCCTGTCTGACCTTCCCCTTGTGTTTGGGCTTTTTGTCCATGGGATTTGTCCTTATCACCAGCTGTTTATTGAATCCGTCGCGGGGGAGCAGGTCTATGGGCATGTTGTCGTAGACCCCGCCGTCTATGTACTTTTTGCCGTCTATCTCCTTTGGCGGAAACAGCGGGAACGTTGCGGAAGCGACCAGAAAGTCCACAAGCCGTCCCTCGGGCACCTCGTCCATAAGCAACTCATTCGCCTGCCTGTCGCTGAGGCAATACGCCACGAGGCCAAGCGTTATGCCGCTTGCGCGCATGTCCTCCTCCCTCACTTTGGACGCGAAAAACTTCTGGGTCTTTTCATAGGAGTTTTTAAGCGTCTTCCTTAAAGTCACAAGTTTTTTGCCCAGATATTTTATGGCTTCGCGGTCGATGGAGCGGTTTTTCAGTTTGACAAGCACATCCGCGTCAAGATCGAACACGGTGCAAAGTCTTACCTCCGACCACATCTTTATCACCAGCTCCGCGCCGCCCTGAGCGTACAGCGCCGCGTTTATGGCGCCAATGGACGTGCCCGCCGCCCCCGCGAACTTTCCGCCCGCGCGGTCTATCGCGCAAAGTACTCCCGCCTGATACGCGCCTTTGACTCCTCCGCCCTCGAGAACAAGCCCGATTTTTTCTTCCGTCATACCCTTCTCCGACTATTTTTGACCATTATACCAAAAATGCAAAGCATTTTCCATACAAAAACGCAAAAATCTGAAATCATTTTATTTATCCCCGCCACATATACTTTCGGGAGGTGAAATATGTTGAATTTAAGGCAAACCGTCGTGCTTTCGGGCAGCGGCCGCAAGGGCGTAGTCAAACTAAGCGTAAACGGCGGCGTGATAAAGGGCTCGTGCTCTCTCGACTTTCGCCCGACCGGCGCGACGCTGTATCTGATAGGCGACGAGGTGGCGTCCGTGCCGCTTAAGGACATCACCACTTCTTTCGAGGCAGTGATGAGGGGAGATACCCCGCCGGATTGCGTAGTCCGCTCAAGCTCTCTCACGATGTTCGGCGGTAACGCCCCACACAGCAAGTTGCTCGAGAGGCTTGACGAATTTCTCAAATCCGAAAACAAAACCTCGCGAAGCCCCTCGGATGGCAAGCCCGCTCGCAAGTCATGCGACGATCCGCCCGCTTCTTCGCTTGCGGCAGCGGGCGAAAACGCCCCGCGTACGGCTAATGGCGCAGATATAGCCATATACGACGACAAAAGTAAGTCCGACAACTTGCAATATAAAGCCGAAAAAGGCGACAAGACCGAAAATTTTGCGGACGTAACACACTTTGGCGGCGGGGATGGCGCTTTGCGCGACAATGGCGAAAACAGCGCCAAAATAAACGCGGCAAATAAAGACCGCGCGCACGGCGATGACCCGCACGCCTCGTCTTTTGCGGATATGGCAAAGTAT
>CANQCC010000061.1 GCA_947589635.1 uncultured Clostridia bacterium
CGCGGGCGAAGTGGTGGAGCGACCCAGCTCCGTGGTGAAGGAACTGGTCGAGAATTCGCTGGACGCGGGCGCGACGCTTGTCAAAATATCGCTTAAAGAGGGCAAAAGAGGCGTGCTTACTGTGCGCGACAACGGTCGCGGCATGGACAAAGCCACTCTTAAAGCCGCCACGGATAAGGGATTTTCGGGCAAGGGAAGCGAAGGGCTTGGGCTGTACGAGCTTTCGCAGGGCGCCATAAGGGACGGAGGAAGTCTTCATGTCAGCTCAAAAGAGGGCAAAGGCACTCTGGTCAGGCTTAAAGCGAGAGATTGGACGGAAGGAGATATCGCGGGCACGCTCGTCGCGCTTATCGACGACAACAGCGACGTCATGTTCAAGGGGCGCGCGGGGCGCAGGCGGATAAAGCTGGACACCCGCGACATCAAGAGGGGCATGGACGGAGCTCAGGTGCAGGCGCCGAAAACGCTTGCGGCAATAAAAAAATTCGTAAAAGAAAATTTTAGATAAGGAGCTATGTTATGAAGAAGAGTATCGCCGACATCATGGCAATAAGAGAGAGCATGCAATCTCAGATAATTTTGCGTGACAACGTCGACGCCGAAAAGGAGATCCACCTGATAGTAGGCATGGGCACTTCCGGCATCAACGCCGGCGCTCGCGAAGTTTTCAACGCTTTGGTCGACTATGTTGAAGAGCACGAACTTAAAGGTTTTCGCGTGACGAGGACGGGAAGCCTTGCGGGAGAAGGGCACGAACCCGTTTTGGAAGTGCGCGTCCCCGGCAAAGACCCCGTCGTCTATACGGATACGACGGTCGCTAAGGCAGTCGAGATAATCAAAAATCTTGCAAAGTAAGAGGGAGGATAATATGTACAGAACTCACATATTGGTCTGCGGAGGAACGGGTTGCCACTCCAACAACAGCGGCAAGATCCGCGAGGCTTTCGAGGAGCAAATCAAGGCAAGAGGACTTGACGGCGACGTATGCGTGGTAGGCACGGGTTGCTTCGGGCTTTGCGCGGTCGGTCCCATCATCATCATCTATCCCGAGGGCGCTTTCTACAGTTGCGTCACGGTGGAGGACGTTCCCGAGATCATCGAGGAGCACATCGTGAAGGGCAGGCTGGTCGAGAGGTTGCTCTATCATGAGAAGGCGCTTGGCAATAAGGCGGTGCATTCTCTTGCGGAGACCAACTTCTATAAAAAGCAGACCCGCGTCGCGCTTCACAACTGCGGCGTCATCAATCCCGAAAAGATTGACGAATATATCGCTCGCGACGGTTATCAGGCGCTCATCAAGTGCTTGACGGAATACGAGCCGCAACAGATAATCGACATAGTTTCCGCTTCGGGGCTTCGCGGCAGAGGCGGCGCAGGCTTCCCGACAGGAAGAAAATGGCAGTTTGCTAAAAATCAGGTCAACGACACAAAATATGTATGCTGCAACGCCGACGAAGGCGACCCGGGCGCGTTCATGGACAGATCCGTGCTTGAGGGCGACCCTCACGCTGTGCTTGAGGCAATGACCATCGCGGGCTATGCGATAGGTTCTCATCAGGGCTACATATATGTGCGTGCGGAATATCCCATCGCGGTCGAAAGGCTTAAGATAGCCATCGCGCAATCCAGAGAGTACGGCCTGCTTGGCAAGGACATCCTCGGCACGGGATTTGATTTCGACATAGAGCTCAAACTTGGTTCGGGCGCGTTCGTTTGCGGCGAAGAGACCGCTCTTATGACTTCCATCGCGGCGAGCCTCGTCCCCGTCCTCCTTTCCCGGCGGTCAAGGGCTTGTTTGGAAAACCGACCATCCTCAACAACGTCGAGACGTACGCCAACATCACTCAGATAATCCTTAACGGGGCGGAGTGGTTCGCCTCCATGGGCACAGAGAAGTCAAAGGGCACGAAGATATTCGCGCTTGGCGGCAAGATCACAAATACCGGCCTTGTCGAAATTCCTATGGGTACCACGCTTCGCGAGATCATAGAGGACATCGGCGGCGGCTGCCCGAACGGAAAGAAGTTCAAAGCGGCTCAGACGGGCGGACCTTCCGGCGGCTGCATCCCCGCGGAGCATCTTGACATCCCCATCGACTATGACAACCTCATCTCGATCGGCAGCATGATGGGCTCGGGCGGAATGATCGTCATGGACGAAGACAACTGCATGGTGGACATCGCGAAGTTCTTCCTTGAATTCACCGTCGACGAAAGCTGCGGCAAGTGCACTCCCTGCCGTATAGGCAACCGCAGATTGCTTGAGTATCTCGAGAAGATCACGACGGGCAAGGCGACAATGCAGGACCTCGACGATATGGAACAACTTTGCTACTACATAAAGAGCAACTCGCTGTGCGGACTTGGACAGACGGCTCCCAACCCCGTGCTTTCCACTCTGCGCTACTTCCGCGACGAATACGAGGCTCACATCAAGGAGCGCCGTTGCCCCGCTCACGTCTGCAAACAGCTTATCCAGTATAAGATCACTGACGCGTGCAAGGGCTGCTCGGCTTGCTCCAGAAAGTGCCCCGTCGGCGCCATCAGCGGCGAGATAAAGAAGAAGTTCGATATAGATCAGAACAAGTGCATCAAGTGCGGACAGTGCATCGCGACTTGCCGCTTCGGTGCAATAATCAAAGAGTAATTGAGGTGTACTATGGCATTGGTAAACGTTAAAATAAACAATATCCCCGTGCAGGTCGAGGAAGGGACTACCATTCTCGAGGCAGCAAGACAGGCGGGCGTCAAGATCCCCACTCTGTGCTATCTTAAGGGCGTCAACGAAATAGGCGCTTGCCGCGTATGCGTTTGCGAAGTGAAGGGCGCAAGAAGCCTCGTCGCCGCTTGCGTGTACCCCGTAAACGAGGGCATGGAAGTGTTTACAAACACCAAAAACGTCAGGGAATCCCGCAAAGCCACCGTCGAGCTGCTGCTCTCCAACCACAATCAGGATTGCTTGAGCTGCGTGCGCAACAATAATTGCGAGCTGCAAAAGCTCTCTCTTGAGCTTGGCTGCTCTTCGCACAAATACGAAGGCGTCAAGACGGAATCCCATGTCGACGCAAGCACTCCGTATCTTATTCGCGACAACTCCAAGTGCGTGCTCTGCCGCCGCTGCGTCGCCGTCTGCAAGGAGTATCAATCCGTTGCGGTCATAGGCGCAAACAGCCGCGGATTCGACACGCATATCGCGTGCGCTTTCGAATCTCCTCTTGCAAACACCGCTTGCGTGGGCTGCGGACAGTGCATAGTCGCTTGTCCCGTCGGCGCGCTGCATGAAGTTGAGGAGATAGACAGAGTGGAGGCCGCTATCGCGGATCCCACAAAGCGCGTCATCATCGCGGCGGCTCCTTCCGTGCGCGTAGGCCTCGGCGAGGAATTCGGCATGCCCATAGGCACCAACGTCGAGGGCAAGATGGTCGCGGCAATGCGCAGACTCGGCTTTGACGACGTGTTTGACGTCAACTTCGGCGCTGACCTCACGATAATGGAAGAGGGCACGGAGTTTTTGAACAGACTTAAAAACGGCGGCGTGCTTCCCATGATCACAAGCTGCTCGCCCGCATGGGTCAAGTTCTGCGAGCATAACTTCCCGGATCAGCTCGATCATCTTTCCACCTGCAAGTCGCCTCAACAGATGTTCGGCGCGGTTTGCAAGACCTATTATGCCAAGAAGCTCAATATGGATCCCAAAGATATCGTCGTCGTGTCCGTCATGCCTTGCACCGCGAAGAAATTCGAGAAGGGCAGAGCGGATCAGAGCGCGGCGGGCGTCCCCGACATCGACTATGCGCTTACGACAAGAGAGCTCGCCAAGATGATAAAGAGCGCGGGCATAATCTTCGAAGAGCTTCCCGATGAGGAATGGGACGCGCCTCTTGGCATGTTCAGCGGCGCCGGACTCATCTTCGGCGCGACGGGCGGCGTTATGGAAGCGGCTCTGCGCACCGTGTACGAGCTTGTCACGGGCAAGGACGCTCCCTCGCTCGACTATGTCGAAGTGCGCGGCACTCAGGGCATTAAAGAGGCGACCTACAACATCGGCGGAACCGAAGTCAAGGTCTGCGTAGCCTCCGGCCTTGCAAACGCAAGAAAGATAATGCAGGATGTCAGGGAAGGAAAGGCGGATTATCAATTTATCGAGATCATGTCTTGCCCGGGCGGCTGCGTGAACGGCGGCGGCCAACCCATAAAGAGCGCGTTTGTGCGCAACAATTACGACGTCAAGAAATTGCGCGCCGCGTCCATCTATGAGCAGGACAGAAACATGAAATTGCGCAAATCTCATGAAAATCCCGTCATCAAACAGCTGTACAGCGAGTTCCTTGGCGAGCCCAATTCTCATAAGGCGCACGAGATTCTGCACACCTCTTACACTCCGAGAAGCAGATATTGATAAACAAAAGGTAACTTATGTCGCAATCGCTTTCCGCAAGGCGCTGTGCCTTGCGGAAAGCGCAAATTTCCCTGCCGCAAAATGGGGAAAGCCTTAAGACCCCTAAGGGTCGGTCTGCGTCGCGCCGCGGCACGCGTTGCATAAAATCGAGCGCGTCAGAATGTCGGTTTTACATAAATATTGCATAAAATTGTAAAAATTTTTGCATATTTGATTTTTGTATCCGCGCCCGATAACTTGCGGGATAAAGCGTAAAGCGCCAAGCCCTTTAATAGTTGTTATGAAGAAAGTCCTGATTGGTATACTTATCCTTATACCGATTATTATATTGCTTATAATCGCGCTTGTCACCAACCTGCTGTCAATAGAGGCGTGGGTGGCGGTCGACGATATCAAACTTATTTTCAAAAATTCCGCGTCCACAACCAACCTCGAGCTGTCGCTTGCGGAGCTTGCCGGCGAAAAACACAATTTTTCGGAGTGGCTTGAAGTAAAAGTCATGCCCGAAAAGGCGAATCGCTATAAGCTCGAATGGCAGATATCCTCCCTCAAGTGCACCGACGAGGCGTATGAGAAGGAATATGATTCCTATGTTCAATCGGGGGAGAGCGGCACTCCGGTGCCTCCCGCCGCGATGCTTGTCGACGACGAGAATTCTTCCGTAGACAAAAACCAATCCGGCGATTTTGTCGTCAGCGCGTATTGCTATTTTGACGTGATTGTCAGCGCGGAGACCGTGTCCAAGCACTTCACCGTCTTCGTAAAGGGCTACACGGTGGAGGACGTCAAACTTGTCGACCTCGAAGGCGAGGACAACTCGGACATAGCCGTCGGGGAAAGCGTGCGCCTTGTGCCGCGCTATACGCCGATAGACAGCATTGTGGAGCAGCTCACCTTCTCAAGCAGCGACGAGAGCGTCGCGCAAGTGGATAAAAACGGCGTAGTCACCGCCCTTGGCGAGGGCAGTGCGACTATCACCGCTTCCGCAAGCAAGTACGGCGACGGCGGTTTCGAGCAGAGCTCCGCCTACACCGTAAACGTGCATAAGGCCTTGAGCGCGCACGGCAACAGCTTGACCGTAGGGCGCCGCGCGGATAAAAAGTACACATTTGACGAACTTGGCGTCTTAAAAGAGGCGGTTTTGGCGGGAGAGGGATACGAAATACTTTCTGACGGCATAACTCTCGACGCGGACAGCGTTTCGCTTAGGCTAAGGGACGGCGACCTTGCAATAAACGTCGTGGAGCCGGATGACATCGCGATTCGCAACGCGCATATATTCGAATATATGGATGAGGGCGACTTTATACTTGCCGTAAGCCCACTCAAGCTGTATCTTACGGCGGTGTGGGCGGATATGCTGCGAAGTGGCGCTCCCAATGTGGAGTGGCAATCGAGCGACGCAAGCGTAGCCACGGTCAACGAACTTGGCGAGGTCACGCCTATTTCAAGCGGAATCACTATAATCACGGCTACAAGCGAGACGGGCGACGTCGCCTCCATGCTTATAAACGTGCAGCAAAAGGTCACGTCTATCCGCCTTATCACCTCTCAACAGTCGCTGAGCAAAGGACTTGCGCAAGAGACCGTATTCGCCTCATATGTCTACGATTCAGGTACGGGGGGGGGTATCCAAAACAACAATAAGAGGCCCGCCGAGTTCCTTTTGCGCTTGCAGGGCGAGCCCGAGGACTCCGCGTCCGAAGAGGAAAAGGCATATTTCTATTCTTCCTATCGCTTCGAGGTCGTCGAGGGCGAAGAGTACGCGGCGTTCGACGATAAGGATCTGAGAAAACTCGTCTTCAAACCCGAAGCCATCGAGGGGAAGAGGACTGTGGACGTTAAAGTGCGCGTCAGCGCAAAATATCCGAGGTATGAGGGCGTGCAGACTCACACCGTGGAAGAAGTCGTCCTCAAAGTCGCGTACGGCGTCATGGTCGAGACATGGGAGCAGCTTATGTTTGCAAGCGCCGACCAGAAGGAATTTACCTCGCGGGCTGAATACTACGTGCCCGAAAGCGTCGAGGCCACTATAACTGCGCCAAACGGCAAAGACTATTTTGTAAAGGGCGCGCCGTACAGCACAGGGCGTTTCGCGATAGTTTTTGGCGCCAATTTAAGAGTGCCCGAAGACAAGATAGTCGACAACGGCGGAAAGGCGGGCTCAACATGCCTCAAATTGTACGGCGATCTGTACGGCAACGACTATCTGATCGCCGCAAGACTAAATCAGGTGCAGACCTCCACGGCGTATCTGATTCAGATCTGCCGCGGCGAGATAACCGTAAGCAACGTCAGAGTGCGCTCCGTGGACGAGCCTTTGGATCAGCTTGAAAAATCCATGTTCGAAGCGTTCGCCATACTTGTATGGAACGCGGACATAAGCAGAGACCACCGCATGCACGGCATAAAAGTGGAGTATTCCACGATAGAAAACGCGATGGGCGCCCTCAGGTCGTACAATGCGGACCTCGACGTGAAAGGTTGCATTTTCAGCAATATGAGCGCGCAGGCGGTTTATTGCCTCGCCTCGGTCACGGACAGAAACGAGTTGATGTTCTCTCGCTTGAATATCCGCAATTGCGTGTTTACGTCCATGCTTGCCATGTCGCTGTTCTATGATTATTCCAACTTCTACACGGTGCCTGAAAAGGACAAGCAAGGCCGCCTTGGCAGGTTCAGCGCGGACCCCGCGGACAGAGAGGCAAATTACGCGTGGGTGGAGAGCGAACTAAAGCCGCGCGGATATATCCCCGCATTAAATCAGACGGGTTTCCTTGACATCTACAATTGGCAGGATATCCGCAACACCTCGCTCATCCAGTTCGGCGATAAGACGATAGACGACGTCGTCGCCGTATTGGCGGAAAAGATCTTGTCGGCGCATCCGGACTTCCAACCCGCAAAATATACCATAAAAGATCCCGAGACGGGCTATGAGGACTATTATTTCCACCTCGGCTTTATGATAAGCGGCATAAAATCCATGGATTGGGACGAGCGCCCCATCATCGACGAGCACCTTGAGGACTCGCGCTTTATGAAGATAAATTGCCGCACTCTCACCGAGGACGTTCCGTCAAACCTCAAGTCCTATACGCGCATCTTAAAACAGCTTGAACTGGTGTTCTATTCCTACAGCAATAAGGCGTCTCTCACGCCGAATGACGTCTTCGAGCTCAATTCCGACGTCATCGCCCGCCTGCACGGTTGAGCAGGGCAAGGCTTGGCAATTTATAAAAATCCGTATCAGTTGGACTTGCGACATCAAATCGCAAGTCCAACGTTTGTTTTTGTCCGACGAAGGTTATATTGAGAGGGATACTCGGCAAAAGCGGGGCAAGGAATAAGCGCAATACTCCGCTGCCGTGAAGCGATATTTCGTCTGACGGCAAAGTCGATAAATAAATGCTATAAAAAATCGACGGGCGGGGCGCCGTCGACGTGCAAAAGGGCAAAATGAAAATCCATCCTCGATCGGGTGGATTTTTAATGTGCGAAAATATTGCCGACGGCGCGGGATCAGTTTGCCGCTTTAAGGGCAGACAGGGCGCGGCCGAGCGTAGCTTTCTTTCTTGCGGCTGTATTCTTTTTGTAAATGCCGTCTTTCATCGCGCAATCGATGACGGAATAGGCTTCGTTCAAAAGCTGCTCCGCAAGAGCGACGTCCTTTGCGTCGACAGCGGCACGATATTTCTTGATCGCGGTCTTGACGCGCGACTTTTTGGAAGTGTTGATTGCGTTTTGTTTTTGAGAGGTCAGCACTCTCTTTTTTGCGGATTTGATATTTGGCATGATATTCTCCTCATATTCTGATTAACATCTTTTGATATATTAGCATAATAAAACGAAAGTTGCAACCGTTTTGAATTTATTTTTTAAGATATTGCACAAATTAGGCGTATGAAATCGCAATATTTTGTTTCGGATCTGGCGATAGAAAGCGCGGAGAGCCTGGGCGCCTGCGATTTGTCGGAGCGCGTCGAGCTGCCGCTTGGCATAGTAAGGCACACTTTGCACATAAAAGACGCCGAGCTTGCAAAGCGCCTGGGGCGCGAAAAGGGGACGTATATAACCTTTGACAGCCCTCCCGCGGTGCATTCCTCGACGAGGGTGGCGGCGGCGATGAGGGGATATATCTCGCGTGTGGTGAAAAACCTTGCGGGAAACCTCAAAAAGTCCTCGCCCGTGCTTGTGATAGGGCTTGGCAACGCGGACATTTCCGCCGATTCGCTCGGGCATCGCGCCGCGGACGGCATAGAAGTCACAAGGCAAAATATATCCGAAGTGAGGCGGCAGAGCCTATGCGCATTTTCCACAAGCGTACTGGGCAGGACAGGCATACAGTCCGCCGAGCTTGCAAGCGCCCTCACGGACAAACTTAAACCCTCCGTGGTCATACTTGTGGACAGCCTCGCAACGGGAAACGCCGCGAGAGTGGGCACGTCGTTTCAGATCTCCACTGCGGGAATTGCGCCCGGAAGCGGCGTAGGGCAGGACAAGGAGCGCATAGACAAAAGCGTGCTGGGCGTCCCCGTCATCGCGGTCGGCGTGCCGCTTATGCTTTCGCTCAGCACGGCGCTGTACGGCTTTGTGAA
>CANQCC010000062.1 GCA_947589635.1 uncultured Clostridia bacterium
GACCTCTCCGTTGTAGACGTGCTCGTCAAACTCGATATTGGGGATAAGTCTTGCCTTGGTGATTTGGGCCTTGACCGCCTTTTCGCCCGCGTCGATACCCGTCCAGGACTTCTTGATGTCGTCAAGCACAAGCCTGTAGTTGCTGTTTTCCACGTAGGACGTATCGGATATCTCGATATCCCACGTGCCGACATTCTTGTTGACGCTGTTTGCAAGCAGGTGCAGGCCTATATCTGCCGCGGTGGTATGTCCCGCTCCAAGCGCGCCGTCGAAGAATGTAGCGTTTACCGTCACGCCTGTCAGCGCGTTATACGGTCTTGTGACGGCGGAAATTGTCGCGAACGAGCCGCCGACGATCTGTCTTTGCACGATGGACGCCGCCTTATTATTTACGGTAAGCGTAATGCTTTCGGAGTCCACCGTAATAATGACGTTTTCGTCGTCAAACCCTTCGTATCTGCCGCTTTCGTCTTTGTTTGCGATGGTATAATCGTTCGCGCCGGGTATGTTGAAGCGGATCGTGAACGTATCTATGGTGTAGTTTGTTCCGACGTCCGCGCCCGAGAACCTCGTGGAATTTTGAAGTTCGGCGCTTGAAAGCACCGCGATGAGCGGACGAGCGTTTGCAAAGCCGCCGCGGTCGATTATGGAAATGTCCTCGATCTTAAGCTGCGTCGTGCCGTCATAGGTCTTCGCGATGGTGATGTCCGCGGAGGTGATGCCAAGCACGCCGGCGATGATCTGGATGTGTTTGAAGTCTTCCGTCGCCGAGTTGTCGATATAGTTAATGATTATCGAAAGCGTGGCGAGCAATTCGTCGGTTATTATCACTTTTCCGCTCTGCTCGTCCTCGCCGAGCAATATCTTATTGCCCTCGGCAAGCGCGTTGCCATTTATAACGCTTGCTATCCTATAGTTGTGCGCCTTGAGGCCTGTTATGGATATATCTGTAAAGATTATGCTTACGTCGACGGGGCTCTTCGCTTCGCCGACTCCGGAATAGACCGCGGTGAAATTGAGGCTTATGTCGTCGTTTGCAAGCGCAAATTGCGCGAGGTCGTACGGCGCGGGCGGCGCATAGGTGACCAGATTCGTGCCGTCGTAGGACTTGCTTATGCCCAGGAAGTGCTGAATGTCGATGTCGATGTCTTTCTTGTCGATGTACAGCCTTTCGTTATCGTCTATCTTCGCCTCGACGGTGAAGTTGGTATTGCTTATCGTAAACGTGCCCTGTCTTGTATACGCGTAGTACGCCCTTCTGTCGCCCGCGGTGCCCAACACGAAGCCGTCCTCGCCGGTAGCGTCGTCATATTGCGCGGCGTTTGCGCTGAAGAGGCCTCCCGCGAAGGTCGCCCTCACGAAGGCGCCGTTTGAGATGGCGGAAAGAATGTCCGCGTACGGGATGTCCGCATAAGCGCCGCCCTCTGCGATGGGAGTGTCGTTTATGGATGTGATCTTAAAGCCTATGCCGTACGCGCTGTCGGGCTCGCCGTAGGTCTTGTGCGTATTTTCCGCGGTAGGCGCAATGACCACCTTTGCGGGCAGCACGCTCAGCGCGATGTCTGCGGCGATCGCAAATACGCCGCCTATATCTTCGCCGCTCTCGTCGGTAAGTTTGATGTCTGTCAGCTTGACGGTGTACGTGCCTACGCCGAGGTACTTGTCAAATTCCTGACCGTCTATGGATATCGTCCAAGTGGCGCCATTGACCCTCTCGGAGCCTTCGCCCACGACGTCGAAGTCTGCGGCGGAGTAAACTATGCTGTTCTCTTCCCACTTGTTCGCGCCGAAGATCCACGACAACATCGGGTTCTTAAGGCTTATGACGATTGCGGTCGCGTCCGCGAAGCGCACGATGAATTTGTCTCCGTTCGCCTCGGTGTCCAGCACGATCAGGACGTTTTCGTTGTTGTTAAGCGCCTCTTGTATGGCGACCGCGTACAGTCTGACCTCGGAGAATCCCTCCGGAGCCGGCTCCATAAGCGTAAAGTTGCTATCGCCCAAAAATTGGAGGATATCTTCAATTGCCAGTATGCCGTTGACCTCCTCGGAGACAAGCGCGATGCCCGCGTCCGAATTGTCGACGATCCTTGCTTTAAGCAAACTGTTTTGAGGGGTGAATTGTGCGCCCGCCGGCAGGGACTGCGAGGAGACTATCGCTATCTTGACCGTCCTGCGCGTTATTGTGAACGCCTGATTTTCGTCGGGCTGAGTCATTGTGACGTTGAAGTTGCCGCTCTTCGCGATCTTTTGCGTGCTCAGCGTAAAGTCGTAGCTTCCGACCGTCTCGCCCTCCGCCCTGTCGATATCCGCGCCGACCGTAAACACGGTGTAGGTCACTCCGCCCACGTCCTTCGTGGAGGATGTGCCGTACTTCTCGCTTATATCGTTATTAAATATATTATTAACTACCTCGTTAATATCCTTAAATAAGCATCCCTCTCTTGCGACAAGCTCCGCGAACTGATCGGGGTCAATGCCGAAGCTGAAGTCGGGATCTTTGTCGCCGAAGGTCTTTGTTGCCGCGATGGGTACTATCGTTGCGTCGAGAGGTCTTATGGTGCAAGTGACGTTTTCCACAAATTGCACGTCGAAATATTCGCCCAACTTAAGCGTCTCGCCGACGACTATTCTGTATGTGCCGACGCCTACAAGAGTCGTATATTTGCTGTTCACGCTGCCTGCCACGCCGTTTAACGCTATGCCGCCGCTAAGTCCGCCTTCGCCGTCGATAAGTTCCTGCGCGAGCGGGTTATAGCCGTCCTGAGTTGTGGACAGCACGTATGTAAGCGAGATCTCAAAGCCGTATTCCACTGTCTTGGAGTCGGGCACAAGATAGACCGTCGCCTTTATGACGCTTATCTTTGCGGTATGCCCCACGTCTGACTGCGAGCCGTCCTCTTCGAACGCGACGTTATCAAACACAAACGCCTCGTTGTCCGTCGGGATGTAATAATACGCCATATAGTCGCCGGGCGTGCCGGGCACGAAGAATTTGTAACTGCCTTTTTCGTCCGTTTCCGCCTCGGCGGGATCCGTAGTATAACCCGTCCTTATATTGCCGTCCGTGCCCTTCTTTACGTACAAAACGTTGTCATCTTGGCGGTAGACCATGACGATGGCTTTGCGGATGTCGCTCTCAAGGGCCTCGTCGTTGCTGCTTTCAAGATAGGTTATCGTAATTTGCGGGGAGACGGGCTTTGCGGAATAGGTCATGATCTGTTCCGCTTCCATGCTGGTGGAGACGACCTTGCGGTACATCATGCCGAAGTTTATCTCCGCCTCCATCGGCCCGAGGTTAAGCTCGTCGTCAAGTATCAAAGTTATGGATACCGCCTCTTCCGAGACAAAATCTTTCGTATAGCCGCTTATCAATTTGTCAAAGTTTTCGCTTGTATCCTTGCCAAGCGCAAACCCGTTGCTTTTCAGCTTGCCGTAGAGGTTTTCAAGCAAGACTTTCTCGCCCATCAGCAGCCTGTACAGCACATAATAGCCTTCGCTGCCGCTCTCGAGCGAGAGGTCAAGAGTTATCTGTTCTCCGCGGTAGGCGGTTTCGTTGCTTATATTTATTTCGCCCTTTTCCCGGCTTAGCAATTCGCTTGAGTCGTTGCTTGCGCTTAGGGTATACTCATACCAGTCCGCAAGCAAAAACTTCACGACCAGTTCGGAGCAGTTGCCCGCTTCGTCCACCGCCCAGGCGTAGATCAGCCTGAGGCCCGCCGACGTGCCGTCCTCATGCTCGATAAGGCTAAGCTCGAGGTCATACTTCTTTACGTTTGTCTTTTCGGGGTCGGAGTCGTACATCGTTGTGACAAGCGCGTCGAAGACGCCGCTATCGTCCTCCTCGAGGCTGCCGTAGGTCTTGTACAACTCGCTTATCTTGTTGGCGGAAAGCCAGTCCGTGATATCTTTAAGTGACTTGAACACTTTCACGCCGTACATAAACTTGATGTCCTGCTTGAATATCGCGGGAGTGCCTTGCACAAGCAGATCCGGCAATTCCGCGGATGTCGCCACATATTCGCCCGCCGTATACCACGACCTGCCGTAGGCGCTTGCAAGGGACAGATAATCTGTTATCCTGTCAAGTTCTTTTTGATTCGCATACAGATACACTTCCTGTGCCTGATCCTCCGCGCCTTCCAAATCGAATGTAAAATTATCGCTCTCGGTGTGCGGGGCTTCCCTGTCCACAAGTATCTCGATATTATCCGCAGCTGTATCGCCCGAGGCGTCGGTCCAATTGTTTGTCGCCTTTGCGTTCAGCGGGTAGGAATCAAGGTATGCGTCGGGATCTGCGGCAAAACCGGCAAGCACCCCGTCATCGACGTATGTTCCGGTCAGGATAATAAAGTCCGTATACCAGGCGAGGTTGACGGGCGCGTTGCCGTCGTTGTCCGTGATGGTTATGGTGATAGTCTTCGCGGTTTTATCCAACACGATCTCAAGATTGAAATCGTAGTTTGTCTCATTATAAGTGGTATTCCAATCGCTCTTCACGCCCGTGGCGGTAAATCGCGTATTACTGCTTTCAGCGTCATATGTAAGATTATCGCCGGCATATCCGTCTGGAAGCGATCGGAAGCCGGATGAAGTAAATGTCAAAACGTGCGCCTTTCTCGGCACTTCCTCCCATACGCCGTACGTCAATGTATACGCGTTGCCCACATAGTAAACCAAGGTATTTCCCGACATGCTGAAATCTTCCAACGTCAGCTTTATCTGCAATTTGCCGTCTTCGGAAATATTCGTTATCCAGCCGTCGTTTTCTTGGCGAGTCTGGTCTCCGTAAATCAGTTCCGTCGTAAAGTTGGGCGCATTATAGTCCGCCTTGCTGTACAATCTCTTTATGTTCGTCAAGGCGTTGCCCGCCATGTCGAAAAGATAAAACGTAAATCTGTAATAGCCGGGGCCCGTCCTTGTGTTCAAGTCGCTCGAATTGCCCGCTCCGCTTAGGCCCGTGGCATAGGTATATGTGCCCCCATCGTAATAATAGTCGAATGTGTTGCCAAGCGTCTTGTTGAGGTCTATCACCATCGGTCTTTGCGCAAAGCCCGTCGGGAAAATGGTTGTGTCATTATTAAAGGCGTCCCACGTGGTGTATGGTTGAGACGTAGGCGCAATTTGTGGGTAAGTGCCTGGTATCGTTCCTTTTTCAACTATCAGATACCAGATGAGAGGAGGCACAGTCCCCGACTCTTCGGCGGTATTGCTTGCCGTCAGGCTGAGCCCGGTCATTCTGTTGGAACGTCCCCACTCTATATCGCCTGAATCGCCAAGCACGGTGGGTTCGCTTGAGGATATCGAAACGCCGGTGAGGTCCCTACTTGGATAAATGCCGGTTATATTATACTGGCGCAAGCCCATTATTTGGTTGCCGGACTTATCCTTCACGTTTACTCTTACGTTGCAATTTGCTATAAAGTATATCTCTATCGTGATGTCGCCAAGGGTCTTGCGCGTTATCTGCGCATATCCCACCACCGGAGCGTCGTCTTCCGCCGACTGCGTGAACGGGGTCATGGAGCTTTTGCCACTGTCCGCCGTGGGGATGTCTATCGTTTTTGCGCCTATTATCACCTCTTTTAGGCCGCTTGCGTATTTAGAAGACTCATCGCTCCATCCTATCGTATCGAGTGAGTTTCCAGATGACCAGCTGTGACCGTAAAGGCCAAAATACTTCTTGTTGGCGGAAACGCTGAAATCAACATTTTGGACGCCTGTAAAGTTGAAAGAATCCACGGCGCGCAGCGTGGCTTTTCGGTAGTATGGCGTATTTGACACTCCCGGCACATTCCCTAACGAGGTTCGTTGCCAGGATCTTATGGTATATGTCTTGTCAACAGACATGGCTCCGGTTGTGACGGACAACATGTCTATATTGCTGTCGTAGCTGTAACTTCCAAGGTTCGCTTTTTCTATCCACACTTCCCAGGGCAGTTTATTATCCGTGCCGGCGTCCTCGCTGGTGGCGTCCGTCCTCAGATAGTCGACGCTTTCTTTAGACGCCCCTGCGTCCATCTTATAGTCTTCCGCCCATACGGGATTGCCGTAGTCGTCTCCGTTTGCCACCACTTCCTCAACCGCCTTCTTAAGTTGGGTTGTGGTGCAAGCGGTAACTTTTATCGTCAAACTAAGCCCGGAAAATGTAGCATAACGGACAGTACTACCCAATCTGTTTGTAATATTGATACCGAAACTTAAAACCGCGTATTTATGTCCTTCACTCTTCGTCACATCTGCATTTCCGCTATGCGTACCGGTTTTTGTTGTTGTGCCGTCGCCAAAACCGGTTAGAGTACCGCCGCCTGTAGTGTCTTTCAAATCCGGAATGGTAGGACTCGCCGCCGACTTTACTCCATAATAAAACGTACCGTCTCCGGCCGGCCATGTACCCTTCAGCACATATCCTGTAACGGTGCCGAAAGAGTATGAAAGGTTGACAGTTCCGCCCTGATTTGCGATTGCGGCAAACAATGTTGGCAGCTCGACGTTTATCGCTATGGACATGGACTGATTTGCCGCGCCGTCCGTATAACCAAACGTCCAGGCGCCCTCGTCTCCGGTCTCTACAAACGTTTCTGCGTCCGAGTCATCTCGCCTGAAAAAATAGTCTGTTTCTTCAGGCTTATAGTTGGAATAATCATGCGTGACGGTCAAACCGGTAACGCTGTCATTGTTGTCCTTAATACGATCCATCGCGGTCTGCAATGACCCCCGCGGCGACATTGTAGTAGCAAACGCAGTGCCCGATTTAGTGTCATTGGTGGGGCTCTTATTGTCCGCAGGTGTCGTTACCCGTTGCCCCGCAAAAGCGATGGGAATTTGGGATGAGAAATTGAAAATGGACAGCGACGCCGCAAAGACCGCCACAAAACATACCGCCGCGATCAGCAGCCGTATCAGCGCCCCGCGCCTGCCCCCATTCATGCGATAATTCCCCCTCGCATTGTCATATTCTTTCCTCATAATTCCCACCTGTTTTCGCCGTCCCCCTCTTCGCTCGCTCTTTGACCTTTTTCTTGCCCTTGAGCTTCTCAAGCCTCGCCAGGTTTTTGAGCTTCATCCGCTCTTGAGCCTTGTTAAGCTCTCAGCCTTGTCCAGCTTCTCAGCTTCATCCGCTCTTGAGCTTAATCCGACTCTCAGCCTTGTTCGACTTCTTGGCCTTGTTCGGCTCTCAGCCTGTTTGGCTTCTTGGCCTTGTTCGGCTCTCAGCCTGTTTGGCTTCTCGACTTTTCCAAGCGCCCGCTTGAGGGTATCACGGCTTTCCCTTCTTATTACTTATATATATGATACTCTACCCCGCGCGATATGTCAATCCCCCAATTTTTTCCATAATTATTTTAACTTTATTTAATATTCTCCATTCGCGTAGCTTTGCTTGTTTTGTATGTTTGGATCTGCAATCTTCCGTCAGCTGTTTTCTAAGCGGATTAAATTGTATGAATATATTTTTTACGGGACCCCCACCACCGCACACAGTGCGGAGCCTCCCCCTAAATGAAGGTTTGCCCTCTACACTTATGTGGCAGAAGGGCGAGGCCTAAATCGGATAATTAAGGATTGTCTGCGTTGTTTTTTACAGCACCCCCACCACCGCGTGCAACGCGGAGCCTCCCCCTAAATGAAGGTTTGCCCTCTACACTTATGTGGCAGAAGGGCGAGGCCTAAATCGGATAAAATCAGCTTGACCTGGTGTAGGTTTTATTCTTAACGTAATGCTTGTTCGGGCGTGAGTATTGCTTTCAACGTAACGCTTTGTCTGAGTGTAGGCCTACCCCTTTATAACATTTGTGTAGAAATACTTTCCCTGTATAGGGGGAGGCTCCGTGGCAAAGCCGCGGTGGTGGGGGTCCCACAATATATCACCACATTTGCCAAATCTTCACGTAACCTCTGTCCGAGCGTAGGCCTACCCCTTTATAACATTAGTGTAGAAGCGCTTTACCTGTTTAGGGGGAGGCTCCGCGCTTTGCGCGGTGGTGGGGGTCCCACAATATATCGCCTCATTTGCCATATCTTTACGTAACCTCTGTCCGAGCGTAGGCCTACCCCTTTATAACACAGGTGTAGGAGCGCTTTACCTGTTTAGGGGGAGGCTCCGTGGCAAAGCCGCGGTGGTGGGGGTACCACAATATATCACCACATTTGCCAAATCTTCACGTAACGCTTTGTCTGAGTGTAGGCCTACCCCTTTATAACATTTGTGTAGAAGTACTTTCCCTGTATAGGGGGAGGCTCCGTGGCAAAGCCGCGGTGGTGGGGGTCCCACAATATATCACCTCATCTTCCAATTTGCTATCGCGCGGTGGTGGGGGCGTGATATTTCTTCATATTTTTAACATCAATATGTTGGATATCCGACAAATTTGATGTATAATATACTCATGTCTAGAGCTTCCCACAATTCCGATCTAACAGCGCTCGCAAAGCGACTGCGCGCCCAAGCCACAGAGGAAGAAAACAAGCTGTGGTATGAATTTTTGCGTGGGTTAGATGCCCACTTTTCAAGGCAAAAAGTGATTGGCAATTACATAGTAGACTTCTATTGCGCGTCGGCGAAGTTGATAATCGAGCTTGACGGTTCACAACATTTTGACGACGACGGCATACAATCGGATATTAAACGAACGGCATTTCTCAATTCAAAAGGATATAAGGTCGTCAGATATACAAACAGCGATATACATGAGCATTTTAAGGAAGTCTGCGAAGATATTTTGCGGCATTTGAAATAGTTGCTGTTTTTACGGAACTCACTAAACACCTCTATCCTGCGTTTGCGTTTTACGGAACCCCCACCACCGCGTGCAACGCGGAGCCTCCCCCTAAATGAAGGTTTGCCCTCTACACTTATGTGGCAGAAGGGCGAGGCCTAAATCGGATAATTAAGGATTGTCTGCGTTGTTTTTTACAGCACCCCCACCACCGCGTGCAACGCGGAGCCTCCCCCTAAATGAAGGTTTGCCCTCTACACTTATGTGGCAGAAGGGCG
>CANQCC010000063.1 GCA_947589635.1 uncultured Clostridia bacterium
TATGCGCTTGCCGGGCGCGACGTTATTTTCGTTGCGCAGGTTGCGTATCGCGCCTATCGCCTCGGCAAGTCCTTCAAATTGCGCCTCCTCCTTTCTGAAGACGCGATGCTTGTTGAAGGAGGGCCACTCCTCAAGCATGAGGATGCGCCCCGGATATATCTTGGAATATATCTCCTCCGTGATGAACGGGATGAAGGGATGCAACAGCTTGAGAATGGTAGTAAGCACCTCGACAAGCATGGCGACCTGACGCTCGTGCTGTCTTGCGTCTCCGCTGTAAAGCGCGGGTTTGCTCATCTCGATATATCTGTCGCAGAAGTCGCTCCACACAAAGTCGTAAATGCGCGCGGCGGCAATCCCTATCTCGTACTTGTTGAGGTTGACCGTCACGTCGCGGATGACGTCGTTAAGGCGGGTAAATATCCATTTGTCCGCGCCCGTAAGCCTTGAAGGAAGGGCAAGGCTTTCGCCCTCCTTTATGTTCATTATGACAAAACGCGAGGCGTTCCACAGCTTGTTTGCGAAGTTGCGGCAGCTTTCCACCTTGCCCTCCGTAAAGCGCGTGTCGCTGCCCGGCGCAATGCCGCTCGCAAGCGAAAACCTCAGCGCGTCCGCGCCGTATTTGTCTATTATCTCAAGCGGGTCTATGCCGTTGCCGAGGCTCTTTGACATCTTTCTGCCCTGACCGTCGCGCACTATTCCGTGGATCAACACGTCGCTGAACGGGACCTCGCCCATAAACTCTATGCCGCTGAAGATCATGCGCGCGACCCAGAAGAAGATGATGTCGTACGCCGTGACAAGCACGCTTGTGGGATAAAAATATGCGAGGCTCTTTGTGCGCTTGGGGAAGCCGAGAGTGCTCATCGGCCACAGCGCGCTGCTGAACCAGGTGTCAAGCACGTCCTCGTCCTGAGTCATATGTCCTCCGCACTTCGGACAGCGGTCGGGAGCGGTCTTTGAGACCACCGTCTCGCCACAATCGTCGCAATAGTACGCGGGGATGCGATGCCCCCACCAGAGCTGACGGGATATGCACCAGTCCTTGATGTTCTCCATCCAATTGAAGAAGGTCTTTTCAAAGCGTTTAGGCACAAACTCCGTCTTCTTTGTCCTGACCGCGTGGATGGCGGGCTCCGCAAGCGGCTTCATCTTGACGAACCACTGCTTTGAAATGAGCGATTCCACGGTCTCGCCGCAGCGATAGCAAGTGCCCACGTTGTGCGCGTAGGGCTCTATCTTGACCATAAGCCCAAGCTCCGTCAAATCGTTTACGATAGCCTTGCGCGCCGTAAGCCTGTCCATGCCCTTATACTTGCCCGCGTTCTCGTTCATCAGGCCGTCCTCGCCAATGCACTGTATGACGGGCAGATTGTGGCGAAGTCCCACTTCGAAGTCGTTTGGATCGTGCGCGGGAGTTATCTTGACCGCGCCCGTGCCGAAGCCTATCTCGCAATAGTCGTCGCCGATGACGGGTATCGTCCTGTCCGTGAGCGGCAGACATACCGTCTTGCCTATAAAGCGGGACATCTTCGGGTCCTTGGGGTTGACCGCGACGGCGGTGTCGCCAAGCATAGTCTCGGGACGCGTGGTCGCGATGACTATGGCGTCGTCCTCGCCGACAACGGGATATTTATAGTACCAGAGGTTTGACTGCTGCTCCTCATATTCGACCTCCGCGTCGCTAAGCGCGGTATGGCAGCAGGGGCACCAATTTATAAGACGGTCTCCCCTGTATATAAGGCCTTTTTTGTAGTATTTGACAAACGCTTCAAGCACCGCGTTGGAGCAGTTCTCGTCCATGGTGAACGCCTCGCGCGACCAGTCGCAGGATATGCCGAGGCCTTTCATCTGCTCCGTTATCCTGCCGCCGTACTGCTTTTTCCACTCCCAAGCGCGCTCAAGAAAGCCGTCTCTGCCGACGTCCTCCTTCGAGAGCCCCTCTTCCTTCATCTTTTCGACGATCTTGACTTCCGTCGCGATGGAGGCGTGATCGGTCCCTGGTACCCAAAGCGCCTCGTATCCGCACATGCGCTTGAACCTTACAAGGATGTCCTGCACGGTCTGATCAAGCGCGTGCCCCATGTGCAGCTGCCCCGTGATGTTGGGAGGCGGCATCATGACAGTAAAAGGCTCCTTGTCGGGATTGACGTGCGCCTCGAAACACTTGTTTTTTGTCCACATTTCGTAAATTCGTTTTTCAAAATGCGGATCGTATGTCTTTTCCATCTCTTCCATATCTTATCTCCGGATAGGTCTGTTCCTCTATGTCCTCTTGTTTATTTTCCGCTTAGTTATACTCCGTTTATTTATTTTCAGCTTCGCCCTTCTCGGTCGCCGACTCTTCGCTTGCCTCGGTCGCCATCTCTTCGCTTTCGCTAACGACGTTTTTCAAAGAGATATCCTCCGATGGGAACATGGAATATGTGCCGTCCTTCTTTGCGCGCACGGTCTTCATATCCGCCTCTTTCACGGATTCGGGAGAGGCTATCTCCTGCTCGCCTCTGTCGATGCGTTTTACCTGCTTTATGACGTCGGCAAGATAGTTGAACGCCGCGGCGTAGCTCATCACTATGCCCCACGCCAAAATGCCCCAGTCCGCATAACCTACGTATTGGTGGAAAAAGCCGAGGATAACTCCCAATGAGATCGTAAATGAGGACACCTTGCCAAGCCAATTCGCCTTCATGCTTACGCCCTTTCTTAAGACGTATATCGCGATAAAGACCTGCACAAGCTCCTTCGCAAATATGGCGATGACAAAGCCGTAGTGCACAAACCAGGGGCTTGCCACGACGATCCCCGGGATGACCTCTTTGCCCACAAGATTTTTGCCGAGCGGGGTCAGCCCCGTGCAAAGCGCAAGGCACAGAAGCACCGCGATGTGCATCGCCTTGTCCGCCACGGGGTCCAGCGCCATACCTACGCCGCTCTGCATGTTGAAACGGCGCGCTATCCACCCGTCAAACAGGTCGCTCACCGCCGCAAGCACAAATACGCCAAGCGCAATATACAGCAGCAAAAAGCTGTCCTTTACGCCCGCAAACGCCATTAGTATGACAAACGCGGGGATGCAAAGTATGCGAAAATACGTGATGATGTTGGGGATCGTGAAAAGATCCTTGCTTTGAAGTTGTCCTATGCGAACCGCCATATGATCCTCCTTGTGCGCCTGTACGCACGAGCGTGCAGACATGCGCGGATAACTTGTCTATTATAGCAAATAATTATCTTGATGTAAACAATAAAAAGCACGGCTCTGCACAAATTATTTGCAAAAGCCGTAATATGGTGTGGACAAACGATGAAAAAATGTCTTATTATCATAAACTCCGCCGCGGGAAAGAGCGGCAAAATATCCTTTGAAAAAGTGGAAAAGCGCCTTGGAGACGCCTTTGCCTACTCGCATTTTCTGCTGCCCGACGACGGCGAGTACAGCCTTGACGGCTTCGACACAGTCGCGGTCGCGGGAGGGGACGGCACGCTTGGCACCCTGCTTGAAAAGGCGGGCAAACGCCCAATAGACGTCTACTACTTCCCTTCGGGGACGCTCAACGATAAAGCCAAATCTCGCTACTCACACCTCGGCGCGCGGGGAGGTAAAATGCGGCGTGAAGAAAGGGCGAATACGCCCGTAACGCCGGGCAGATCCCTCGTCCTCGGCAAGTATTTCCTCTCCCCTGCCCTCGGCCGCGCAGACGCAGAAAGCGGCAAGGATATGCACGCCTCATGCGAAGTCTTGTGGCAAGACGTCGCCACGTCAAGCCCGAATGAATATCCGCTTAAGAAATACCCCCAAGCCTGCCCTAATGACTTTGATAAGGCAGACCTTCACTCCCAAACGATCATATCGCCACAAAGCCATGCGGACAAGCTCTTGTCGGACGGAAAGGACATCCCCTCACGCGAAGGCGTGTTTTCGTACGTGCTTGCGGCAGGCTCGTTCACTCCGATAGGTTACGCGGCGGACGTAAAACTGAAAAAGAAAATAGGCGCGCTTGCCTATGTGCTGCAGATCCTCAAACAATTCAAGCCATACAGGATAGGCGCGAAAATACGCTGCGGCAACAAGACGTACGAGGGGGATTTCACGCTAATCATGGTCGTCAAATCGCCGCGCTGCTTCGGTTTCAGATTCAACCGCGCGTACGACCCGGACAGCATAAGCGGACATCTTGTCGCCATAAGATCCCCAAAACACGGCGGATTGCTTGGCAAGATCGAGATGTTCTTCCCATTTTTCAGGGTGTTCTTTCTGGGGCTCAGGTCGGAGCGCGAAGGCAGGATAATCTTCAAAAAGATATACTCCTGCGACATAACTCATTCAAGCGAGACGGTCTATTGCAGGGACGGCGAAAAGTACGCCGCAAAACAAGGCGTCATGTCCATAGGCTTTTCAAGATCGCTTTGCAATTTCAAAATTATCGAAAAGTTCTGATTGCTGTAAATATCCAAAAAGGCGTTTTATCTTGCCGTAATGGTATGATAAAACGCCCGTTATGTCATTTTGCACCCGTTATCGCAAGCGCTGTCTCAAGCGGGGACGAAAAGACGTAATTGGGTTTATATTTGTCCATCTCCTCTTTGCTTCCATATCCCCAAAGCACGCCGGCGACGTCGACTTGCGCCTCGTTTGCGCCGACGATGTCGTACAGTCTGTCCCCGACCATAAGCACGTCGGACCTGTCCGAGATCTTAAAAAAGTCAAGGCACAGCTCTATAATATCCTTTTTTGCCTCGCGGGTGAGGTCGCTGCTTGCGCCGCCCACAAAGTCGAAATACGGCGCCAGCCCCAGCTCGTCCACCATCATTGATGTAAACTTCATGGGTTTCGAAGTAGCTATGGCAAGTTTTTTGCCAGCCGCCTTAAGCCTCGACAACATATCGAACACGCCGTCGTAGACCTTGCTTTCGCGGTAGCCGCTCACCTCGTACATGCCGCGATACAGCGTTATAAGTTCCTCGATGACGGGCATGTCCAGCCCCAAAAATTCCTTCATCGACACTCTGAACGGAGGGCCGATCATCTTGCTCATCGTCTCGTCGGAGCACTCTATGCCCTTACTATCGAGCGCGTAACGTATGCCGTGAAATATCCCCGGTTTACTGTCGACGAGGGTCCCGTCAAGGTCGAATAAGATATAGCCGTAATTTTTCATGGCTATATTGTATCCCAACTGCGCGGCTTTTCGCAAGCGTTTTGACCCTCTCGCGCAAATTTGAGGTATGCCTTATCATGATGCGGGCATGCCTTGTCGCGCAAATTCAGATATGCCCTATCTTCATGCTGTCGGGCATTGTCTCACAAATTTGAGGCATACCTTATCCTCATGCTGTCGGGCATTGTCCGGTTCGGCTTGGTCGCGGAGATTTGTAACTGAAGCGATTAGGCTTTGTCACACAAATTTGAGCGCGCTTACCCTATCCTCATGCAGGGCGGAGACGGGGATATCGAGGATGGTCCTTACTCCGCGCTCTCCCATGTCGAAAAGCCTCGCGTTTGCGGCGGCGTAGGCAAGCATTATTCCTGCGGTGAAGTCGGGATTGCTCTCCGCGTGCAGCGAGGTTTCCAATTTGCAGCGCGCGCCGTTTGAATGTCCCACTCTTATCACTCTGCCGCCGTGAGGCATACTTCCCCTCTTTTCTTCGACCTCTTCCTCGCTTACAAAGTGCACTTCCGTCTCGTACGGCGCAAAGTAGCCGGGCATGGTCTTTATTTGCCTTTCTATCCCGGCTTTATCTTCTTCGTTCTCCGCCGCCACAAAACAGAGCCTCTTGTGCCTGTCGCCGTCCGAAAGTTCACACTCCTCGCCCTCTTCCAAAAGCCTTATCGCCTCTTGCCTTGGAAGCGTAAATTGCACGGCGTCCCTCACTCCCTTTATGCGCCTTATCGCCTCGCTGTGCCCCTGCGACGCTCCGGGACCCCAGAACGTGGCGGATGCTCCCGAGCAAATCGCCGCGTCAAACAACGCCCTCTCAAGCGAAAATATCCCGGGATCCCAACCTATGCCGACAAAGTTGAGAGTATTCCCCGCCGCCGCCCTCTCCATATCCGCGACGTAGTCCCGCATGCGCGCGTGCGTATCAAAGCTGTCCACGGTGTTGAACTTCCCCGCAAGAGAGGTCGCAAGCCCCGTCACGTCGTTTGCGCTGCCCGTGCAGATAAGCGCGACGTCTATTTTGTCCTTAAAGGAAATTATCTCGTCCTGCATGAACACGCGCGTCCCAAAAGGAGAAGTTATGCCCCTCCTCCTCGAAAAGATGCCGACAAGGTCGAATTTGCCCTGCGCGAGCTTTTCGCACGCCTTGCCGAGATTGCCATACCCTATTATCGCAAGTCTTTTCATACAAACATTTTATTCGCGCCGAAAATTTTGTCGCACTGATTTTAAAAATCATTCAGGTTTTATTTTCCTTCCATCCCTCCTCACAAACCCGCCGCGCGCGCTCATATAGTGCAATGGATAAAATGCGGAGAGTTTGACAATAATCTCGCTATGGACAGTGTGAAACGCGGAGAATTATATTATGCCGACTTAAGTCCCGTCGTAGGCAGCGAACAGGGCGGCGTGCGCCCCGTTCTGATAGTCCAGAACAACGTCGGAAATCGTTTCAGCCCGACCATAATCGCGGCGGCGATAACGTCGCAACTTGACAAGGCAAAGCTGCCCACGCATATCGCCCTTCCCGCAAACGCCTTCGGATTACCCAAAAATTCCGTAGTCCTCCTCGAGCAGATCCGCACTCTCGACAAGCGCCGCCTCAAGGAAAAAATCGGAGAACTGCCTGTAAATATGATGGCGCGCGTAAACGAAGCGCTGCTCATCTCCCTCGGCTTTTTCGAGACGTGACCGCGTTTAAGTCCGGATTATTTTATATCCGTAAATCTCATACTTGCCACGGCGAATCTATTATATCCGTAAAAATTTTAGTCCCAATCCCGGCGAATTTATCATTTTCGTAAGAATTTTTCCTTTCGTCCAAATCTATTGTATTTATACACTCCTCAATTCCTCTTAACGCCTTTTTCTTCGCCCATCTCAAGGCGCTCTTAAAAAAGTCGCAATTAAAAGCGTCTCGTCCCGGGCCGCCATTCCGATCGGCACAAAAAAACTCCCGTAAACTTCAAAATTTCCGGTCGCTAAGTAATTTAATTATTAATTTTATAAGGCGCTTTTGCGCTTGCCATAATCTCCCTTATATGCTATGATAGCTAAGCGAATTATGGATCTTATCAAGGACAACGTCACAAAGCTGTATTTCAGATTTCTCCTCTCCGCAATGGGAAGCGCGGTGGTCATTTCAATATACAGTTTTGTGGACACTATCGCGATCGGCAAGTCCGAAAGCGAGGCGGGAGCCGCCGCGATGGCGATCATTTTGCCCTATTTTGCGATAATGAGTTTTCTTGCGGTGCTTGCGGGCATGGGCGGCGCCGTATTGATGAGCCAATCCTTCGGCGAAGGCAACGTCAAGAGGGGCAGGCGGTTTTTCACTGCGTCGGTCATAATTCTCGCCGCGTTGATGGCGGTGTTCTGGTCTCTCAGCATAGCCTTAAAGCGACAGATGTTTACTCTTTTCGGCGCGAACGAACAGATCATGCCAAAGGTGCTCGAATACGGAGACCTGCTCGTATACGGCATGCCGCTGTTTGTCATCCCCAACTTTTTGGGCTGTTTCATACGCAATGACAAGGCGCCTGCGCACGTCATGGCGGCAGTTATCACAGGCGGAGTCGTAAACATAATTGGCGATATCGTATTCGTATTTCCGCTGCATATGGGCATGCGCGGCGCGGGACTGGCGACTTTGCTTGGCGCTGCAGTGCAGACTATCATAATGTTTTTGCACTTCTTTAAGCGCAGATGCAATCTGAGATTTGTAAAACCTCAGCCGTTTTTGAGCAGCGCGAGGCTCATTTTGTGGGCGGGATTCAGCGCGGGCGTGCTCGAGCTTGGCACCGTCGTCATCTCCTGCGTCATGAACAACCAGATAATGAGATACGGCACGGAGGCGCATCTTGCGGTCTACGGAGTCATATCCACAATAGCCGCGCTGTTTCAGGCGCTGTTTGGCGGAGTCGGGCTTGCGGTGCAACCCATCACCTCCTCAAACTACGGCGCAAGACAACCCGAACGCATAAGGAAAGCGCTGTCCCTCGGCGTCATATGCACAACAGTCCTCGCCGCCGTCTTCACAGCAGTCTGCGAGGCGGCGCCTACGCCCATAATCCGCCTGTTTATGACCGTCACGCCCGACGTCATCGCAGCCACCCCGCGCATGACAAGACTGTTTTCCATTTGGTACTTGTTCTTGGGCGGCAACGTGCTTGGAGTGTACTATCTGCAATCCATTTCACAGGCGCGTATGGCGATGATCCTGTCCATCTCGCGCAGCTTTGTACTGTCGACCGTCTTCATGTATACCATCCCCCTCGGCCTTGGCATTGACGGAGTCATGCTCGCCCTGCCCGTCTCCGAGGCCGTAACCATGGCCGTGACTATAGCCTATATCCTCTATATCCACCGAAAACTCTTCAAACCCATCCACATCGCCAACCTCGTCTACAGCGAAGAGTATTCGCATAAGTGACACGTCCTCCCGCAAAATTAGCTCCGTTCATTTTGCGGGAGGTTTTATTTATGTACGGCGTCCCCCTTTATAACATTAGTGTAGTGGACAAACCTTCATATAGGGGTAGGCTCCCGCCAGATGGCGGGAGCCTACCCCTATATGAAGGTTTGTCCACTACA
>CANQCC010000064.1 GCA_947589635.1 uncultured Clostridia bacterium
GCAAACAGCATAACATATGAAAAACCCTACTGTTTAGTAGGGTTTTCAGAAGTTGGTGGAGGCAACAGGACTCGCTCAACAGCGAGCGTGAGTGCTTGCACTCGGAAGCGACGCGTGCAGTGTGACCGGTCACAGCATCGCAAAGCGATGTCCGCATTTTTCGAAAAATGCGGAAGTTCGAGCCCTGTTGCAAACAGCATAACATATGAAAAACCCTACTGTTTAGTAGGGTTTTCAGAAGTTGGTGGAGGCAACAGGACTCGAACCTGTGACCTCACGGATGTGAACCGTGTGCTCTAACCAACTGAGCCATGCCTCCATATGCCACAAAGTGGCATTTTTTATGATTTGTACATTCTCTTGCGAGCGGCTTCCGCCTTCTTTTTGCGTTTTACGCTGGGTTTCTCATATGCCTCTTTTTTGCGGAGGTCACCGATGATACCGTCACGAGCGCACTTTCTTTTGAAGCGGCGGATAGCGTTTTCAAGGCTTTCGTTTTCGCCTACTCTGACTGTCGACATCTTATTCACCTCCTTTTATCGGGCAATTTTCGCACGCTTTTTATCGCGTTACCTATTTATTATACATAATTTTTGCGGAGTGTCAACTATGTTGAGGCGCAAAATTTTCAAAATAGGAATTTTGCGGACTTAATAGGCATATGCGATTTGTTTTTATTTCGGTTTTTCGCTTGCCCGCCCTTCTATTTATATGCGCCGATGCGGCGAGGAGGATATTTTGCATCCGAAAGACGCGTCGCGCCTAAACTTTCGTATACGCTTTACAAACTCGGCATGAGCGGGTATACTTACGTCGGAGGGAAGTTTGGACAGCAAAACTTTTGAAAATCGGACTGTAAACGCCGAAAAATTGCTCGCGTACGGATTCGCCGCCGTAGATGACGGCTATCTCTTTCAAGCGGAAATTCTGGACGGCCAATTCAGGGTCGACGTGCATATAGATTTAAGCGGCGCTGTGTCGACAAGGACGATAGATTCGGCTTCCGGGGACGAATATACCTTGCACCTTGTGGACTACGCGGCGGGCGCGT
The DNA here is from genome assembly GCA_947589635.1 of uncultured Clostridia bacterium. GTDB lineage: Bacteria > Bacillota > Clostridia > Christensenellales > CAG-917 > CAG-475. Next base: position 1,052 of record CANQCC010000064.1, read on the forward strand.
TTGTGGGCGCCGTGAGGGAGGAATATTCCGCCCTGCTTGAAGACATCGCCGCGCGCTGTTTCGACGGCGGCGAGTTTGGCGGATACGCCGTCAAAGAGGCGCTTGCCTACATCTCGCAAACCTATGGGGACAGCCTCGAATTTTTGTGGGAGAAGTTTCCAAAAGACGCCATCGTGCGCCGCAAAGACAACGCGAAGTGGTACGCGCTGTTTGTGACTCTTCCCCGCGAGAAGCTCGGCATAGGCGACAAGCGGGAGTGTACGATACTTGTTATGCGCGCGGATCCCGCCTTGATCCCTTCGATTATCGACGGAAGGCGCTTCCTGTCCGCCTATCACATGAACAAAAAGAATTGGCTTACCGCGCTGCTTGACGACGACGCGGATATAAAAAAGATATGCGAAATTATCGACGCAAGCTACGCGCTTGCAAAAAAGTGACGCCGTAAAGGCTGAAATAATATGATTATGGATATTGACGAAAGGTTTTCACGCTCTCGCGCGCTTGTCGGCGACGAGGCAATAGCAAAATTGCAAGCGGCAAAAGTCGCGATTTTCGGTATAGGCGGCGTAGGTTCTTACGCCGTGGAAGCTCTCGCGCGTGCGGGAGTAGGAAGCCTCGACCTTATCGACAGCGACAAAGTCGCCAAAAGCAATATCAACAGGCAGCTCATAGCGCTTGAAAGCACTCTGGGGAAATACAAAACCGAGGTCGCAAAACAGCGCGTGCTTGACATCTCCCCCTTAGCCAAAGTAAACGCCATAAACAAATTTTTCCTGCCCGAAAATGCGGATACGTTTGATTTTTCAAGTTATGACTACGTGGTGGACGCCGTGGATACCGTCGCCGCAAAAGTCGAACTCGTCCGCCGCTGTCGAGAAGTCGGTACGCCCATAATCAGCTGTATGGGCATGGGCAATAAGCTCTGCCCCGAGATGATAGAGGTCTCAGACATTTCAAAAACATCCGTCTGCCCGCTTGCAAAAGCGATGCGCACGCGGCTTGGCAAAATAGGGATAAGACATCTTAAAGTCGTCTATTCAAAGGAGCCTCCCGTCGTCGCATGCACCGAAGACGACGGAAAACGCGTCCCGACAAGCATATCCTTCGTCCCCTCCGTAGCCGGACTTATCATGGCGGGAGAAGTTGTAAAGGATCTTATAAAATAGCTCAACCGAATAAAACGTCGATCAACGAAAAACGTCGATCGATTTGCAAAAATATAACAACCAAAAATATCGCCGCCTGCGGCAATGCTTGTATAAAGACTGCCCTGCAGGCGGGATATAATATTATAAAATCGCGCCGAACTTAAAAGCGCTAAAGCGCTTGACGTCAGCCCATTTTGTCGGCAAGTTGCTCCCCGCCGAGAATGTGAATATGCAGATGTTGTACGGATTGGCAGCCGTGCTCTCCCTTATTTGAGACAAGTCTGAAGCCGTTTTCAAGCCCGAATCCGTCCGCAAGTTCGGACAGCTTTTTGACGCAGCGCGCAAGCGTAGCCGCCTGAAGGTCGCTCATCTCCATGATGTTTGCGTAGTGCTGTTTGGGGATCAACAACAGATGTACCTTCGCCTGCGGGTTGAGATCCTTGATGATGACCATATCGTCGTCCTCGTACAGTTTTGTTGAAGGAATTTCGCCGTTTGCGATCTTGCAGAAGATACAATTTTCCATAATTCGCTCCTTATTTTTGATAAAGTATTACAAAAATTCGCGTTTTTTATAATAGTTTTGTGTGTTTATACAAGAAGTCCGTCAAGATAAAGCCGCTTTGGATTGACAGTTTCCACTTCGTTGCGAGCCCCCGACAAGGAGTATATCTTGATGTAATTTTCGCTGTGCCCCTCCCAGACTCCGTCCGTACAAGTCTCGTAAAGCACACGTTGCGGTTTGCCGATGTTCTTCTCAAGGAAGCTCTCCGCCAACGTTTTTTTGACCTCCGTCATGCGCCTTACCCTGTCCGCCATTACGTCTGGAGGAATGGGTTTCAGCTTGCCCGCGACCGTTCCCTTGCGCGATGAATACGGAAACACGTGGATGTCCGAAAAACCCATGTCGAGGGCAAATCTCATGCTGTTTTGAAATTGCCGCTCGCTCTCGGTGGGAAAGCCTACGATGATGTCCGTGGTTATGCCCGCGTTTGGATAATATTCGCGGATCAGGCGCACTTTTTCGGCGTATTCGGCGGGAGTATATTTTCTGTTCATTGCCTTAAGCACTTCTTCGTCCCCGCTTTGAAGAGAGAGGTGAAAATGCGGGCAAAAGTTCTTAAGCCTCTTTGTCGCGTCGAGAAATTCTTCGTCTATCACGCCCGCCTCGAGGGATCCGAGCCTTATGCGCAGATCGTACTTGCCAAGCGCGTCGATAAGTTTGCCGAGCGACAAACCGTTATCCCTGCCGTATGCGGACAAATTTATGCCGGTGACCACCGCTTCGCGCACGCTGTCCGCCACGCCGTCAAGCTCCGCCAAAACGCTCTGAAGGCTTCTGGAGCGGCTGCGGCCTCTGAGATACGGCACTATGCAGTAGCTGCAAAAGTTGTTACACCCGTCCTGGACTTTGATAAAGTGGCGAGTGCGCAGATTGACGACGCCCTCCCCTTCTTCAAATTTGTCGGATATGGCAAAGTCCGCCTCGGCGGGCAAGGAGCTCGCGCCCGAGTATCTGTCCACTATCGCATGCGCCAGCTTGATCTTCCCCTCGGTGCCGCCCACGTAGACCACTCCGCGCTTTTCAAATTGCGCGTTATCCCGCTGAGAGGCGCACCCGCACACATAAATTTCGGCGCTCGGATTGACCTTAAGCACACGCGCGACGCTTTGGCGGGACTTTTTTTCCGCCTCGGCGGTGACCGCGCAAGTGTTAATGACGTAGATATCGGCATATTCAAGGCCTTCGGCGACCTCAAATCCCGCCTGTCTGAAGACCGCGAGCATAGCGTCGCTGTCGTACAGATTGACCTTACACCCAAGCGTAAATACGCAAATTTTGGTCTTACGCGTCATATTTCAACTCCCCGAGCGCGTCCAGTAGCAACGCGCTTGCGACTATTGACGCCGTTTCGGCACGCAAAACGCGCCTGCCAAGCGTGACGGCATGTCCCCCACGCGAGAGCACAGCGTTTACTTCGCCCTCTGTAAATCCGCCTTCGGGGCCGACTATCAACGCGATATTCCGCCCGCCCGCGCAGTCCTTAAGCGTCCGCTTTCTTTCGCACTCGTACGCGATAAGAGTATTGTCATAATTATTGATCTCGTCAAGCAAGCGGTCGAAAGTTATCTTGTCCCCGACCTCGCTGAGATATGCGGAACCGCATTGTTTTGCGGCCTCGAGAGCTATTTTATTTGCTCGTTCTCTTGAAAATTTTGTCTCCGCGCAGTTTGAGCTTTCAAACGGCACTATTCTGTCCACTCCAAGCTCCACGGCCTTCTGAATGACAAAATCAAGTTTGTTATTTTTAAGAAGTCCCGCGTACAGCGTAAGCGCGACTCCTCTCTTATCGATAATTTTTTCGCTGTCGATATTAAGTTTGGCATGGTCCGCGCCCATTTCGCTTACCGTACAGAGGCGCTCTATTCCGTCGTTGGCAAGTATGTACGCTTTGAAGCCGACCTTATAGCGCAGCACTTTTGCCATATGCAAAAACTCGTCGCCGGCAAGCGTGACGACGCGCCCGTCTATGTCGTCTGAAGTTACAAAAAATCTGCGAATTTCCATATAAGCCGATATTCTATACGAGTTAATTTATTTTTGCATACGCTTTTAAGCCGGTGCGGATCTTATTTCCTCTCAAGTTCCAAAGCGCGCCAATCGTCCTCGGCAAGTCGCCTTGTCACGCGATAGCCCGCTTTCTCATAACTTTGTACGACCTCATCAAGGCGGGAGTCAATTATGCCGCTCAGCACTATTTTCCCGCCCTCGTTGAGGTGCGCGCCGATGTCCTTTGACAGCCTGATGAGTATGTCCGCCGTGATGTTTGCAAGGATCAAATCCGCCTTGATATCCTTCTTTATAAGGTCCTCACATTCCACGGTGACATCGACCGCGTTGTTTTTCGCGTTTTGGGCAGCGAACTCCGCGGCGAGGGGGTCGATATCGCACATATACACGCTCTTTGCCCTCGTAAGCGCGGCGGCGATGCCCAAAATTCCGCTTCCGCAGCCCACGTCTATGACGTCCTTACCCGTCGCCTCCATAAGTTCGAGGCACATCCTCGTCGTGGCGTGCGAGCCCGTGCCGAACGCCATGCCGGGATCGAGGCGCATGATGTTTTCGCCCTCCTCTGGCGTATATTTTATCCAGGAGGGCACGACGGTTATATGCTTTGTCTTTATTGGGCGATAATATTTTTTCCACTCGTTCTCATAGTCCGCGCCGTCAATGACGCTTGAGGATATCTCGCCGTAGTTCACTCCGCCCGCTCTTTTCATCTCGAGGAGCCTGTCCTCAAGTCTGCGCGCAAAACCCGTATCGTCGATGTCCACGACCGTAGACACCTTGACGTCGTCGCTCATATTCAGCACGCTCTCGTCCACATAATCCCAGATGACGTCGCTTTTTACAAGCTGCGCAAAGTCGTTTTTGTCAAGTATGGAAACGCCGCCCGCGCCCGCGTCGAACATTGCCGATGAGACGAGGTCGGCATTTGCCGAATCGGTTATCACTGTGATCGATTGATATTTCATAAATTTTGCACCTATGTAATCGCGCCTATTTCAAGTTATTTCTTGTCCTGAAACGCCTTCTTCATGGGGTATTGTTTTGCCTCGAAGGACGCGTCCAGCTTTTTAAGCAACTCCTTTTGTTCGCGCGTGATGTTCTTTGGGACTTCGACCACTATGGTGACGTACAGATCTCCTCTCGATTCGCTGCGCAATTTCTTTATGCCGGCGCCTCTTATCTTCAGCACGTCGCCGCTCTGCGTGCATTCGGGGATCTTGAGTTCGTGCACTCCGTAGGGAGTCGGGACGGATACCGTGCAGCCGATCGCCGCCTCGCAAAAGCTGATGGGATATTCGAAGTACAGATCGAATTCCTTCCTCACAAACAGCTTATGCGGCTTGACGGTGACTTCCACGACAAGCGAGCCTCTCTCGCCGCCGTTCGCGCCGTCGTTGCCCTCGCCGTGATAGGTTATGCGCTGCCCGCTGTCTATGCCAGCGGGGATGTTGACGGTTATGTCGCGCGCCTTGACCACTCTTCCCTGACCCGAGCACGCCTGGCAAGGTTCGGTGACTATCTTGCCTCTGCCCTTGCAGGTCGGACACACGTTTGTGGTGCTGATCTGCCCAAACGGAGTGCGCTGAGTCGCGGTGACTTGCCCGCGCCCGCCGCATTGCGGACAGACCTTGAAGCTCTTGCCGTCCTTGGCGCCCGTGCCCGAACACGAAGCGCACTGCTCCGTGCGTTTGACGGATATCACGCGCTTTGCGCCGCTGACGGACTCCTCGAAGGATATCGTAACGCCGACAAGAATATCCCTGCCGCGCTGCGGAGCGTTCGCCCTTTGCTGGGCGCTGCCGCCCGTGGCAAATCCGCTGAATATGGACGAGAACAGGTCGTCCACGTCAAATCCAAAGCCGCCCGCGCCGCCCGAAAATCCGCCGAAGCCGCCCGCGCCCATCTGAGGCCCGTTTTCGTCGCCGTACCTGTCGTACGCCGCGCGCTTCTGATCGTCGGAGAGCACTTCATAGGCATGATTTATCTCCTTGAATTTCTCCTCCGCCGCCTTCTTTTCCGCCTCGGGCTTTGTGGTATAGAGGTCGGGATGGTATTTTTTTGCCATCTGCCTGTATGCGGCTTTGATCTCGTCCGCGCTCGCCGTCTTTGCGACGCCTAAGATTTCATAATAGTTTTGTGCCATAGCCTTTTTATGCCTTAGCGCAACGGGACTCCCGTTGCGCTAAGAGAATTTTATGTCGTTTTATGTTCAGTCTACGGTGCCGTCCACTCCGCCGTCGCCGTCCGCGCCGTTGCCGTTTGCGTCAAAGCCTGCCTGTTTTGCCGCCTCCGCAGCCGCTTCGGGGTTTTGCTGATAGAACTTTGTGAAGATGGGGTCGCTGACCTTGGTAAGTTTCTCCACGGTTTCCTTCACGGCCTCTTCGGTCTCCGCCTTTTCAAGCTCTTCCTTTGCGACTTTTGTCGCGTCGAGCACCGCGGTCTTGTCCGCTTCCTCAAGTTTGTCGCCGTTTTCGCTCACAAATTTTTCCATAGCGAACACAAGTTGCTCCGCTCCGTTCTTTGCGTCCACGAGAGCGCGGCGCTTCTTGTCCTCTTCCGCATACTTCTCGGCGTCCTTGACGGCGGCGTCGATGTCCGCCTCGGTGAGGTTGGAAGACGCGGTTATCGTGATGGATTGCGATTTATTTGTCGCCTTATCCATAGCCTTGACGGACACTATGCCGTTTGCGTCTATGTCGAAGGTGACCTCTATTTGCGGGATCCCTCTCGGCGCGGGAGCTATGCCGACAAGTTCGAACCTGCCAAGCGTCTTGTTGTCGCGCGCAAATTGCCTCTCGCCCTGCAAAACGTGGATGTCGACCGCGGTCTGATTGTCTGCTGCGGTGCTGAACACCTGAGATTTGCTTGTGGGGATGGTCGTGTTGCGGTCTATAAGTTTTGTAAATACGCCGCCCAGCGTCTCTATGCCGAGGGAAAGCGGGGTCACGTCAAGAAGAAGCATATCCTTGACTTCGCCAGCGAGCACGCCGCCCTGAATAGCCGCTCCAAGCGCGACGCATTCGTCGGGGTTGATGCCCTTATAAGGCTCCTTGCCCGTGATGGCTTTTACGCTGTCGTAAACCGCGGGGATACGCGTGGAGCCGCCCACCATGATGACCTTCGCGATGTCGCCGTAGCTGAGTCCCGCCTCTTTAAGCGCGTCCTTCATGGGGCCTACCGTCGCCTTGACGAGGTCCTCGGTGAGGGAGTCGAACTTTGCTCTTGTGATGTCCATATCGAGGTGCATAGGCACTCCGTTGTTCATCGTGATGAAAGGCAGGGATATCTTGGCTTTTGTCACGCCGGAGAGGTCGATCTTTGCCTTTTCGGCGGCCTCTTTAATGCGCTGCATGGCCATCTTGTCCCCCGAAAGGTCCACTCCGTTGGACTTCTTGAACTCGCCGACCACCCAATCCATTATGCGTTTGTCGAAGTCGTCGCCGCCAAGACGGTTGTTACCCGACGTCGCAAGCACTTCGAAGACTCCGTCGCCAAGCTCGAGGACGCTTACGTCGAACGTGCCTCCGCCAAGGTCGAAGATGAGCACTTTCTGATTTTTGTTTTCATCCTTGTCGATGCCGTACGCAAGCGACGCCGCTGTAGGCTCGTTTATTATGCGCTTGACGTCAAGACCCGCGATCTTGCCCGCGTCTTTAGTCGCCTGACGCTGTGCGTCCGTGAAGTAGGCGGGGACTGTGATGACTGCCTCAGTAACTTTTTCGCCGAGATATTTTTCCGCGTCGTTCTTAAGCTTTGTGAGGATCATTGCGGAAATTTCCTGAGGCGTATATTCTTTGCCCTCGATATTTACCTTATAGTTGGAGCCCATCTCTCTCTTGATGGAGCTGACGGTGTGTTCGGGATTTGCGACCGCCTGACGCTTTGCAATCTCGCCCACAAGTCTCTCGCCGTCTTTAGTGAACGCCACGACGGACG
>CANQCC010000065.1 GCA_947589635.1 uncultured Clostridia bacterium
TTAAGCGGATAAATTTTGTGCAAGCATGTTTTATGGGACCCCCACCACCGCGCGCAGCGCGGAGCCTCCCCCTATATATGGAAAGTGCTTCTACACAAATGTTATAAAGGGGTAGGCCTACGCTCGGACAAAGTGTTGCTACTCCACAAGATAGAGTACGTAAAACCGTCTGTACGGGATGAGAGACAAGAAAAAAACCGCTTTTCTGAGCACCCGGCGTACTAACGCGTACGTGGTGTGAAAGAAAATATAAATCAAACTTAGATAACGTAAAAACCGTCTGTACGGGATGAAGAGCGCGAAAGAGGGGTTTGCCAAGTCGTCGAGCGTACTTAGTCGTACGTGACGGCGAAGGCAAACCCCTCTGACAAAGCTATTCGCCCGTACAGACGGTTTTTTATTTGGCGTCGGAGACACCCTGCCGGGTCCCCACAATCACCACCTTCCCCTTGATATCCACGCTTAAGTCAAGATTGTCATCATAGGGGTATGTTTCGCTGAGCGTTCTTATCTGCGCTCTGTAGTCGTCGTAGTACTCCTGAGCTCGATCCTTCTTGTTGAATTTGATTATAGTGACACTTTCGGTGTGAGAGGTTTCAACCCAGTCATTGTAACGATTGGGCTCCTCCATCCATTCCTTATTGCCGGAGACGTACCAAGCGATCTCGTCCGCTTCGAGTCCGAATTCTTTCAAGAATTGGCGCGCTTCATAACTGTCGGTATAGGTGTGAGCCTCAACGCTGTATCCCTTTTTCGCGAGGCGGTTGGCATAGTCCGTAGAGTTGCACGCCGCGAGGCACACGCCAAGTACGGCGACAAGCGCGACTATCGCGACCAATGTAATTATTCTTTTACCGTTTGTTCTCATATGTTTTTCTCCTATAGGTTTTAGATTTTAATTGCCCGATACGGGATATCGGGTCGTCATGCCTCTTCGAGGTGCATCTTGGAGGTGAGGTATCTCATTATTTTCCTCGGGAGGAAGAAAGAGAAGATGCCAAACGTCACGGCAGTCAGCAGTCCGTACACGAGCAGTTTACCAAACAGCCTCCAGCTGGAGCATTCATAGACGATTTTGTATCCGTCCACGACCTTATAGTTGAAGTACCAGCGGGTATAGCGGTTGAATGCCCACACAACGCCAAAGCCGAACAACGCAAGCGTCAGCAAGCCCGTGTATCCGCAAAGCGCAAGCGTACCAACATAGGTTTCGACCGAGCTGTTGAGCCTGCTTTCGCCAAGCGGAGCGCCGTCTTCAAAGTGTATGCGCGAGGCGTAGTACTCTTCCATTTTTTGCGTCTTCCAGAAACCGTATGCGCCGAGAGTGATGATTGTAAGCAGAGTCCAGCCAAACCATTTGCCGAATATTTCCGAACCTTTGCCGTCAAAGCGCAGTTTCTTGCCGTCTATGGTCATGTGGTTGAATATCCAGCGGAGCTGACGACATTTCGTCCACACCGTTCCGAGGCCTAAAGTGAATGTGTTTTGAAGGAAGTTGAGCAGGCTCATAAAGAAGTACTTTACGCCGCTGCCGTTGAAGTGCGTGTCGCCCGGGACCAGTCCGCCTTCTTCCTGCTCCTCCTCATAGTCTTCCTCATAGGAGACGTTTTCGTAGTTTTGTTCTTCGTCCTCGCCCTCGTATGACGGCTCCTCGACGGAGGAGGGAGCGGGCGGCATGTATTTGGGATTTCTGTAGGATTTGCCGCAATTTGCGCAAGTCGCGTACTCGTCCTCCGAAGTCACGGATATTATATCGCCGCAATTTTTGCAACGGAATCTGAATGTCGCGGGAGCTTCGGTCTGCTGTTCGGGCTGAGTTTCCGCCTGAGTTTCGGGCTGCTGCTCGTCTTGTGCCGCCTGAGTTTCGGGCTGTTGCGCTTCCTCCTGCTCGGGCTCGACTGCGGGCGCCACGTATTTGGGATTTCTGTAGGACTTGCCGCAGCTTTCGCAGACCGCACGCTCGCTGTCCGAAGTCACCGTGATGACGGCGCCGCAATTTTTGCAGCGGAATCTGAACACAGCGGGAGCCTCGACCTGTTGTACGGGTTGAGTTTCGACCGCGGGTTGAGCCTCTACTGCAGGTTGAGTCTCAACCGCGGGTTGAGCCTCTACTGCAGGTTGAGTCTCAACGGGAGTTTCGGGTTGTTGCGCTTCCTCCTGCGCGGGCTCTGCTGCGGGTGCCACATACTTGGGATTTCTGTAGGACTTGCCGCATCCTTCGCAGACCGCGCGCTCGCTGTCCGAAGTCACCGTGATGACGGCGCCGCAATTTTTGCAGCGGAATCTGAATACAGCGGGAGCATCTCCGGCGGGAGCCTCTGCGCGCGCAAGGGGCTTTGCCTCCGCACGTACAAGGGGCTTGGGCTGAGCGGGAGTCTCTGCCGAAGCGGGTTTAAGAATGGGTCTTGCCTGAGCGGCGGGTTGCTCCGCGCGCTTCAGAACGGGTTTGTATTGGGGATTGCGCATGACTTTTCCGCACTCGGGGCAGGTCACGGTTGCGACATTGTCCTCCGCACGAAGGGTAGCGCCGCATCCTTCGCAAATGATTTCAGTCATAATTACCTCCTGATAATTCTTTGAATAATGATAGGATAAGTTATAAACAACTTATGCGCGAGGGTCATTCCATATACGGATTTTCAAACGTCGCGCCGCATCCTTCGCAGGTCAAAATCCTCTCGCCCTCATAGACGGGGACTCTGCCCTGACAGTCGGGGCACTCGAGATATTCTCTGAGTATGCGCTCGGGAGCTTTTGCCTTGGGAGCGGGAACCTGCTGTACGGGTGCTTGTTGAACGGGAGCCTGTTGCTGCACGGGAGTCTGCTGCACGGGAGCCTGTTGAGCGGGAGCCGCCTGTTGTACGGGAGCCGCCTGTTGCACCGGCGCTTGCTGCTCGGGAGTTGCGGGGATTTCTTCGAATATCAGATCCGCTTCTTCCTCGACAAGGCTTACGTCCTCATCGCTTGCTTCGCCTTCCGCGGGGACTGCCTTTTTCTTTTTGATAAGTTCGATGATGGGATCTGCAAGCACCATTGCCGCTCCTGCAAACAGAACGAGGCTGAAGAAGAACCAGATCACGGTGGGAGCTATCGCGCTGTTTAAGGTTTGTTGCCTGGTCCTGATTTCTTTTTTGATGCCGTTTACCACCGAGTCATAGTCTCTTGTGATCGTCTCGGGGACGTAGGGATTTCTTTCGGGATCGTACGCGGGGTTATCGCGCTCGCCAAACAGAGACATATAAAATTCACTGTTCCAGACGTCGGCGTCCTTATGGGCATATTTTGCCGTTTTCAAAAGCAGTTTCTGATTTGTGATTTGATCTCGATAACTGTCGAGCAGCCGATTTTGCGTAATAGCGTCGATATAGACGCATGACGTAATAAACATAGCAAATGCAAGAACAGCCACTACGATCGCAAAAATCATCTTCATCAGCTTGTTTTTTGTCATAATGTTTCTCCTTTGTTTTGCTTTCAGCATATTGTAGATAATATTATACAGTAAAATATAATATCAAGCAACAATAATATTTAATAAATCTTTAATATTTCTTTGAAAAAAGGTTAACTTTGCGCGAAAAATATATTAACATAGCGCGATGCATAACAGCGCGACGCATTTTTGACGCGACTTATTTCAATATGCCAAGCGCTTTTAAGGTCTCGCCGATTTTTTGCACGCTTTCGGCGGCGGAACAGCCCTTAACCGCTTTTTCCATGGGGCAGAGGTCGTCGCCATTTCTGTTTATGATGTTTTGCGTAAGTTCGCCGTATTCAAACGGTATCCCGGCCTCCTCAAGCGCCGCCTTTCCGCACATGCTAAGCACGCCGGCGTATACGCTTTTTACGCCTCTGCTTGCCATTATAAGCGCCGCCGCTCTGCCCACGACGACGTCCGCAACGTCCGCGCCATCAAGAGGGCAGGGGACCTCGCACGCCAATCTGTAAAGCGCAATGACCCCGCGGTCGTAAAACGCGCGGGGAATACCGTCCTTTATTATGACAAGCGTAGCGCCGTCTTTAAGCAGGTCGCGCGCTCTCAATTTTTGTCCTCTTTAATTAGAGCTGCGATAACAATGACGGCAAGCGGCACAAGGAGAAGCTGTATGCCCAGTCCCGCAAGCCCCGTCTTTATCGACGTCACGATCGACGAGAAACTGCCGCCCGCGATCAGGCTGTATATGACGTATATCGCTCTTCCGCCTATCTGCGCGCAGAGCGTGGCGGGGAATGCGAACAGCGCATTTTTTGCTATCGGCTTTTTGAAGGCTCCGCTTATCGCGCCAAACGCGGCAAGCTCCGCAGTCATATATGGTACGCGCGTGAGAGCGGGCATCGCGGCGCCAAGCGTAAGAGTTGTGAAGGCGTAGCTTGCTATGGGCGACAGCGCTCCTACCATAAGCCCCCAACGCCAACCGAGCAGACAACCCGCAAGCGTGGGCGCAAGATACATGGGCATCCATATAGCCCCCGCGCTCGCTCCTCCCAATGCGTGCGCAAGCTGAGGAAGCGCCACGCTGAGAATTACGCACAAAGCGGCGATCGCCCCTTCAACGGCGAACCTTGCGGATGCGGATAACTTTTTCAATACGCTGCTCAACATAATGCTCTCCTTTTCAAAAACGCGAGTTTATCATGCGTTTTTAGAATGATTAAATGTTGTTTTTGTCAATATCAGTATTTTGCGCCTCTTCCGTCACGGAGGCTTGAGGGGCATCGACGTCGCCGTGCGCGATGGCGTTATTCGCCTTGATAAGTTCGTCGAGTTCGCGCTCTTCTAAGGCGCGTTCGCTCTCGGCAAAGCGCGCGGTTTTTCGCCTCTCCGCGCTGTAGGTCATAAAAGCGAGCACCGCCACTACGCCTGCGACAAGGCTTATAGCGACGCAGATTATCCCCGCCCACCAAACCTTGAAAAACAGAGCGATCCCCACGGCGAGCGCGCCTATCGCTATGGCGCCGGCAAGCGCGATCGTGCTTGTCATTCGCTTTGCTTTTTGAGAAATTTTGCTTTGCATACAAATAATTATAACTTTATGCGCCGCATTTTACAAGCGGTATTTTTTGACGAAAACGGCCTTTTTCAAAGCGCGGGGGGGATGTAAGCGACCTCGCGGCGGGGAAGGGGCAGGGCAAGCAGGATATCCGCATGCGCCGCGGTCGGGAAGAAGGAAAGACACGGGCTTTGCTTGTTCGCGGCTATATTTTGCTCCGCAGGGGGGTCGGGATACCACTTTGCGGTCAAAACCATATCCCGCGGGCCCTTCTCATCGGGGATCACGGTCACTCTGTCGCCGTCTTCGTCGTACCAGCCCAAAAACTCATGCCCGTTATAAATCGGGTCGGCGAGGGTGAGGGGTTCGTCGTCCATCGTATACGTGTACATAGAAGGCGTTTCAGGCGTTACATTATGTTGCTCGTTTATCCCGCCGTTCAGGACATATTGCACGGTGTAGGTATATGTATCCAGGACTTTGGTATAAACGTCGACGTCGCCCTGAATGTTGCTGAGGTCCGCGTCCATCCAGCCCACCTCGAAGCCCGGCCTCTGATGAGGCTCGGGGATGGCTGTAAAGGAGTCGCCGCGCCTTACCGAAAACTCCTCTATTTGGCCGTCGATATGGTGAAAGCGCACCGAATAGTAGCGCTCCGTTATCGTCAGTTTTGCGGTCATATCCGCGATCGGAGTATAGTTTTTGCTAAGCTCGAAGTGCGCCCGCACCGTGTATTCGCCCACTTCCGTCTGCCCGTTGCCCTCATAGGTCACGCACTCGGAAGGCGCGTCTATCTCGGCATAGACGCTGTGCGCCTGCCCGTCCCATACCACGGTCACGTCCTCAAATTTCGCCGTGAGAGTAAGCGGAGTTATCGTCAGCGTGGCGGTCAGGGTCAGAGGTTTATATCCGCTCTTGACAAAGCGCGCGCTCACAAGATACACGCCCGCGTCCGTAAACGTCGCGCCGTCGTTTCCATCGACCGAGTAGGAAACTATCGTGCCACTTGGATAGCCCTCGGCGACAAGCGTGTGAGGCTGTCCGTCATATACATATTGTTTTGAAGAAAAGATGATGGTTTCAAAGTCTTTAAGAGAATCCGCGGGCTCGTCGGGAGTATCCGTATCATCGCCGCCGTTATCGTCTCCGTTGCCATTCGGCTCCTCGTCGGACGGGGCGTCGCCTTGCTCCTCTGTAGAGTCGTTGTATGGATTGCCTCCGTTCTTGTCGCACGCTGTCGCCGTAAACAGCACCGCCACAGCGACGATCACCGCCAATATAAGCAAAAGAAGGCGCCATTTGCCGGCTCTGCCGTCATAGCGCGCCGCACGTGCCTTCTTGTCCTTATCAAAATCCATATGCCGTCTCCAACGGATAGATTATGTTCATAATTTATCATCAACCGTCCGCTCCGTCAACATTTTTCGACAAATTTTTCAAATCCTAAACATTTTTGTCCCCTCAAACTTCCCGAATCCCCGAAAAACAGCCGCATGACAAGAGTTTTTCGGAGAGTCTTAAAACGCTTGATTGCATATAATAATAACATTATAATGGCATAGTTCATTTGACAAAGTGACATTACAATGTTATAATTTGCACAAAAGGAGACGATCTATGGAGAATTTGATAATATATCACGGCTCCGTTTCGGTCATCGAGCGGCCCGAATATGGCAAGGGTAAGCCGTACAATGACTACGGCATCGGTTTTTATTGCACTCAGTCGCTTGACCTCGCCAAAGAGTGGGCTGTCGATAAAGACCGCGATGGCTACGCCAACAAGTATGCGCTTGATATGTCGGACTTGAAACTTCTCGATCTTTCGGACAAGGGATTCACAGTCCTGCATTGGATAACGCTGTTGCTTCAAAACCGCATCTTCACCCTCAAATCGGATATCGCAAAGGTAGGGAAAGAGTACCTGATCGCCAATTTTGCCTTGCCCACCGCTGATTACGACGTCATCAAGGGATATAGAGCAGACGACTCATACTTTGCATACGCCGAAAGTTTTTTGAACAACACCATATCCGTGCAACGCCTTTCGGAGACTTTACGCCTCGGGGGTCTCGGCGAGCAGATCGTGTTGACCTCGCAAAAGGCCTTCGATAATCTCCGTTTTTTGGGCTACGATTTAGCGGACGCCGCCACATACTACCCTCTCCGTAAGGAGCGCAACGACAAAGCCCGTTTGGAATTTCTGTCCAATCGCAGGGGCAATCCCACGCCCGACGACTTGTACCTTAACGACATTATCCGAGGAGTGAAAGCCGATGATCCGCGCATACAATGACGATTTTCTCCCAACCATACAAGGCAAACTTGCCTCAATGTTTGAGATAGCCGTCCTCAAAAAGAATATCCCCATTGACGATTTTGCCGAGAGGTTTCTCGCCTCGCCCGTTTGTCGCGCTTTGGAAACCGCCGATCCCGTGCTTGCCCTTGGCAAGTCCGCGATAGAACTTTTGGGCATAGTCCTCGGCGACGCGCCGATTGCTACGGAAACGGACAGCTACGCTTCCCCAGAATATTGGGTCGGTTACACGCTTGCGTATATGCAGTGGTACTTTAACAAGCCGTATTCCGAACTTATTGCGGCGTTTCCGTGCGGCGAATTGCTTGCGCATTACTTCCCCTATCACGAGATGGATATACGGCAATCCGTAGACTTGTTCACGTCCAGACTTCATCCCGTTTGCGCCTTGAAGAGCCTGCGCGCCGCGAAACATCTGTCTCAGCGCGACCTCTCGCTTTTGAGCGGCGTTCCCGAGCGCAACATCAAGGCATATGAGCAGGGCAAAGTGGACATATGCAAGGCGCAGGCCGAAACCTTGTACGCGCTTTCAAAAACGCTTGGCTGCTCGATAGAAGACTTGCTCCGCTGAAAAACCATAAAAAGCCAATTAACTGTTCTTGATTTGATAAACGTGCCATAGAAGAATCGGCACGCGATTGCGCAAAATTGAGCGTCAGCGAAATTTTCATTCGGCGCAAAAAACCAAAGCACGCTATGCTTTGTCAAACCGGCACGATAAATGTAAGGAGGGACAAATCAAAGATAATACTACAAGCAATGTCCGAGCGAAAACCCAAGCACAAAAAATAACACAATATATCCATAATAATTCTGTGAAGCGGGGGTATCCGTCGCTTCACAGCCCTTACGGGAGTGGTGGCGGCGCAGCCGACATCGGGACGAAACTCCCGCAAGCAGAGCGAAACTTATTTATAAGTTTTTAATAAGCGTAACTAACGAGGCACATACTTGTACAAGTTAAACGTTTTCGTGAGCGGAGCAGCGATTGCGCAAAATTCTGCACTCGTGCAGAATTTTCATTCGGCGCAAAGAAAAAAAATGCACACCATGTCGATGTGCAAACAGACGAACGACAACAATAAGAAGGACCAAAGCTAATTTAATACTAAAAGTGCGTCCGAGCAAAAACCCAAGCACAAAAAATAGCAAGCCATATGCGCATCTTAGGGCGGCTTCTTGCCACTTCTTTCATGCGCAATATGTGTAGCGTTAAGTTTTTTGTGCGCGGAGTGGCAAAAAAATGCTTATGACATGTATGTGTGCATTTGTAAAACAAAATGCA
>CANQCC010000066.1 GCA_947589635.1 uncultured Clostridia bacterium
AATTTTACAGTAATATTTACTGTTCTCCTCCTTATTTTTGCTATCCCTGTTTGCACATCGACATGGTGTGCATTTTTTTGCTTCTTTGCGCCGGATGAAAATTTCGCGGACGCTCAATTTTGCGCAAACGTGTGCCGATTCGCCTATGGCGAAGTCTTGCACGGCGGCGACTTCGTCCCGCTGTCGGCAAGCCGCCACCGTCGCCGTAAGGGCTGTGAAGCGACGGATACCCCCGCTTCACAGAATTATTATTGCTATTTGCGTTATTTTTTGTGCTTGGGTTTTGCTCGGACGCCACTGTTAATATAAAATAATCTTTGCACATTCTTATTGGTGTTGTATCTGTTTGCACATCGACATGGTGTGCATTTTTTCTTTGTTCCGGATGAAAATTTCGCTACGCTCAATTTTGCGCAATCGCTGCTCCGCTCGCGAATATATGCTATGATATCTCCTAGGTTATCAAAACTCGGATAATTCTAAGACAAAGATTTTTGAAAGAAGGTGCAAGAGATTATTTGAATTTTAAGAATCAGGTTATCTAAACGGGTGAATTTTGGATGGGAGGGGGTTGGAGAGGGAAAGACTACGAATCGTATCCTTGCACTTGGGCGATTTTTATTGACAGCGCGCGGCTTAATATATATAATAATATCTAAATATGCGGTATTATGGCGTTATATGGCTTTGGCGCATATTATGGCGACGGATACTTTATTAACGGTGGATAAAATGCAGGGCAAAAGCGTTTACATTGCAATCGATCTTGGAAGCGACACTCTTAAAGTTGTTTACGCATACAAAGACGGCGGCGCGGAGCGCGTCGGCAAGATAGTCAGCAGCGATTTTGACATAACCGCAATTCCCGCTGTCGCAAAATACGATGAGGACGACGGCAAGTGGCTGTACGCCTCCGACGTCAACCGCGACAAAAAGGAATCGTACGTCACGGTGGTCAAGATAAAGGACCTGCTGTCCATGCTGTCCGAACTTCGCTCAAAAAACATTCTGGTAAGGCAGCGCAACTCCAAATATTATTTTGAAGGAAACGATTTTCCAAAATTTTTCTTCCCGGTAAAGCCCGAGGAGATAGAGGCGTTTGACAAGATGGTCAAGGGCGGTCGCACTTTTTGCGCGCGCGGTTATACGCCGCACACGGTGTGCGCGATGTATTTCAAAAGCGTGGCAAAGACGATACGCGAAAGGTTGAACGTGCTGCTTACAAGTCAGGGGATATCCTCTTATGAACTCAACTGGTCGTTGGTGACTCCGCCTCATGTCGGCGACAAGTACATAAACGAGCTTGTCTCGCTTGTGTCGAAGGCATTCTCGGACGCGCAGCGCGGGCAGGTGCTCAGCATGACCAAGGCGCTCAGCATATACGCGATGAAGCAGGGCCTTGTCAAGGACGAGAGCGCGCTTATTTTCAACATCGGCGAGGAAAAGACCTTTGTCGTCAAGGCGCATTGCATAGGCGGCGGGTTGTCCATAGACGGCGTGGACGGGCATGAAGGCGCGGAAGACCTTGGCGGCAACGACATTGACAACGCCGTCGCGACCTATCTTGAGAGCAAGATGGAAGGGCATCCCATAATAGGCCGTCCGTCCGCTGGCAGCGAGGGCTATGTAAACGAATCCGGGCTTTATTCAAAGCAATATCTGTTTCTCAAAAACATAAAGGCGGCAAAGATAATCCTGGGTATAAACGCGCAAAACGGCACTCATCCCGAGGGCGTACCCATAAGCGTCTCCAAGGAACTTGTGCTTAAAATGCACCTGACCTACGACGAGTTTGCTAAGTGTGTGGGCGTGCGCACGGGCGACGGATTTGCGGGCAAACTTTTCAAATACATACAGAGGGAGCTGTCCCGCGGCGTCAACTCCGACGTCAAAAAGATATTCCTGACGGGCGGCGTGGTAGAAACGCACGGCGTCGTCGGATTTATAGAAAAGAAACTTGCGCCCAAGGGCATAAGCGTGCTTACCTTCGAAAATCCTTCCGCGGAGATAATGCGCATAGGGCAGAAAAACTTCAATATCTATTCGCATGAGGACGCGCTTTACGCGCCCTGCATAGGCTGCGCGATGTCAACGATGAACAACATAAAAGTGGACACCGTAACGGCGTTGACATACGGTCTCAGGCTGTTCAGGAAGGGCTACGCAAACGGCCACCTCAGGACGTTCATCTATAAGGGCACAAAGCTAAAGGACGGCGACAACTTCTTCCTGCTTCCCAACATAATCGCTGGAGACGACAAAAATCCCACGTGCGATTCGGCGATCCTTGTGCTGTCCACGCACCTGTCGAAGAGGGATATAGATTCCGGCAAATACTCCTACGTTTCGATAGACGGCGTGCGCTGCCTCGACGTCGGAGATCTCAGCAGGGACAGCGTGAAAAAGGAGATGGAAAGAAGCATAGGCCTTCGGGCGATGAACGACGGCCTGCTTGTTTACAAATACGACGGCCTAAGGGTAGTGCTCGGTCCCCGCTACGGCGCGGGCAACAGGCTCATCCCGGAGGGCGCGGGCGCAAGATTCAACGCCGGCGTGGTCATAGACGGCACGGGCAAGGCGAGGGTCTACGCCGAAAACAACAAACAGACAAACGCGGGCAAAAGGGTCACGGTATCCTTTATCGAGGGCAATGCGAAGCATCGCAAAGGGGAGTCGATGACGGTAGACGCGACGGAAGTGGAATTTTCGCTAAGTATCAACTTTGACGCCAAATAGAGAGGAAAGTATGCAAAGAGATGACGAAAAGTTTGAGATAATCTTTGACAAGGGCGTGTACGACGCGGACTCGCAAAAGCCAAATCTGCACGGCAAGCGCACGTACACAAAGAGCGTCGCCGAGGTGCAGAAGAGCGTCGCCGCGCTTGATCGTTACGACGATTTCAGGACGCGCGCGATATCAGTCGACGCCTACAAATTTAAGGCGACGGGCAAGACGACGGACGGCGGAGAGACGGGGTTTGGCATACAATACGATCCCGACATACATCCCGACGCGGATTCCGTGCTGCTAAAGCATCAACTTGACGGCGCCACAAGGTTTTTGAGCCAATTGAGAGGCTTTGGGCTGCTTGCCGACGTCGTTGGCAGCGGCAAGACCTTCGAGGCGGGCATAATTCTCAGCGAACTTGCCGTAAGAGGCAGATTGCGCTCGCTGCTGGTCGTCGCTCCCGGGCAGGTCATAGACAGCTGGGTCGACGTGCTCGAAAACAAATTCGGCATGGGCAAGGGCGCTCTCAGGCAGGTCAGGGCGGAAGGATACGACCTTGAGGGGGACGAACTTCCCGACGAGCTGAGGCTAAGCAGGATAATAGGCAAAAACTTTGTGAAGATAGGCGGCTTCTGCTATCCCAAACAGCCCATACTTGTGGACGTGGCGATATTCTCCAAGTGGACTATGGTGGAAAACGTGGTTTTTGACGCCATAGTCGTCGACGAGGCGCACCATTTAAGCGAGGAAGAGGGCGAGTTTGCAAAGGCGATGAAGTTGCTCTCCTCCATGATGGTCACAAAGAAGAAGGCAAACTCCTCGTACTGTCTGTTGTTGTCCGCGACGCCTCATTCCGGCAACCTCGCGAAGATGTTCAGGCTTTGGTATTTTATCCGCTGCAAGGGCGGCAATCCCAAGGACTTCAACGAGATGGACGACGGCAAGAGGTCGAAGGATTATCTTACCGAAAAGAAATATTACCTTGACTACATCTGCAACGGCGCCACCAACGTCAGCGACTTTATACGCCGCGCAAAACTTGACGAGTTCCGCGACGGGAAGGAGCTGCGCGCCCTGCTTGACAATTGGATCTCAAAAGAGGGCGGCACCCCTTACGGCGAACTGTCCGAATACGCGCGCTCACACGTGATCGACGAGTTTTTGAAGTCGAATACGCTGTTTCGTGGCGCTCCCGTAAAGGACGCGGTGGAGGAGAGAGTCGCAAGCGCGTATCACAACATGGTCATGCGCCCGATAATGATACGCCAGCCCAACAACCTGCCGCGCACAAAGACGGTGAGGAGCGTGCTGTTTTATCCCATGCTCAATCCGCAATTCGAAATAAAGATAGACAAGTTTTACGGAGATTCGCTGCTTCTTGACTACTCGCAGCTTGACGCGCTGAATCTGCCCAAACTGACGGTCGTGGACAGTGACGGCGACATAGAGGAGGTCGCTCTTGCCGAATATCTCGAGCGCAAGCGCAGGACGCTCAACGTAGGCGCGTCTCAGCTGTACAGGGAGATAGTAAACAAGACCCTCGCCAAACTTAAGGCTTATTCCGACAAGGAAAAGCTGTTCACAAAAAAGGACGGCTATCTTGGCTTTTACGACAGCGTGCTTGAAAACATGCAAAAGTCCCAGAAGGATCAGTGGTCGTCCATAGCGGTCGTTCCCGTCAGGTATACGGGGGACAAGCTCGGATATAAGTACGAATATCTGAAGGGCGTGATGAGGGCGAATCCCAAAAAGCGCATAGTCGTCTTCTTTGACTACGAATTGCCCAAAAAGGCGAGGGTTGTGGACGACGTGCTTGCGGCGCTTAAGGCGGACAAAGAATTCTCTTCGCGAGTGATAGAGAGCGACGGCGCAAAGCAGGCGGAGATAATTTCCATGTTCAACGACAAGGAAGACGCCGTGCTTATCGTCAAGAATCCCGATTTTACGGAGGGCGCCAACCTTCAATCGAGCAACATCATCGTCAACTATCAGGTCACGCCCGATCCGCTTGCCATGGATCAGCGCATAGGCCGTATCTTCCGCCTCGGGCAGAAGTACAAGGTGTTTATCCATTCGCTTGCCAATATAAACGAGCTTGAAGGTTTTGCGCTCGGCTATTTTATGGGCATAGGGCTGATGTCGTCAAACAGCGGCGACGCCACCATCCTTGCGGGCAGCAACAGTGACAACATGGTCGCGATAAGATGCAAGGAGTGCGGCGCAAGCAGCATCGAAATTATGCCCAAAGTCGAGTATGAGGAGAAAAAACAAAAGGATCCGGACGCGCTTATCTGCTATCATCACGGCAAGAAAAACGCGGTCAGTCCTCCTCTTGAAAAGGTGGAATTTTCGGTGCGCGACTTCAAGTGCGACAAGTGCGGGCATACCCTGATGCGCATTGCGGACGAGGGGCAGGACCTCGACAAGGAAGGATATCAATGCTCCTCCTTCAACGACGAGGGCGAACGCGGGCAGCTTTGCCTGTACGTCGGCTCCGGCAAGAAGGAGAACGAGCGCAGGATATATTGCAGCAAACTTTGCGCGATGTCCCATTGCAGGATGTTCAAGACCCCCGCGATGAAGGACTGCGGCGTGCTTAACGCATACAGGCAGATGCCCGACATATCCGAGGCGCATCTTGAGCTGATATGCGAAAATTGCAACAACACTCAGTGCCCGACGAAGTGCCATTACGGAGTCACGGCAAAAAGCGTGGAAGCGTGCAGAAATTGCGCCTACAGTGGATGCAGGCCCTCTCCGTACGCGCTCGAGTTCGACGAGAAGTGGGAGACGCAATGCCCCAATTGCGGCAGCGGCAAACTTAAACCCGTCGTGCCCAGCACTTTCGCGCTTTATATCAGGGAACTTTGGAAGTTCGAATATGACGGCGGGCTCAACTTCTGTCAGAATCTGAAGAAGGAGATGGAGCACGTCGCGGAAATAAAAGAGATCCTTGAAATAGACAAGGAGAACGGGGCGGAGTAAGTTATGGCAAGAATTACGGTCGGAAAACAGTATAAAGAGGAATTCGGCAGCATATACCGCATGTTCCGCGGCGCGAGAGGGCAAAGCTTTTTGTCAAGCGAGGTTGGCATCTTAAGCGCAAGCGAGGACAGGATAGTCACCGCTACGGACGAGTTTATCTACGATCCGGAGTCCGAAGGTTTCAACAGCTCTTCGGAGGGCTCCGGCGCAGCTATAGGCTTCAAGAAGAGCGGCGCGAGTTGGTTTGCGCCCCTTCGCGGCGAAAAGATGAGCGAGGACCTGCAAAACAGCGCCAATTGGCAAAAACTTATCGAGGCGGTCGCGGCGGACTATCACAGAAATTATTCCTTCATCGAATACAAGAAGGTCAAGGACGCGCAGACAAAGCGCATGGAAGAGGCCGTGGCGACAAAATTTACGTCCACGCTGCTTGAAAAGTTCTTCCCGGGCAAGAAATTTTCGGAGCCCAAGGAGAGACCGAGCACAAAGGAGGACATCTACGGCCTAAGCCTCAGGCTTGACATAAGCGGCGGCATGGGGCAGACGGAGCCCATACTTTGCAAGGTCTATTTCAGCAAGGCGGATGGCAGACTTCGCCCGCTTGCGAGAGAGGAAGCGGCAAGAGTGGACAGGCACTTTGACGAGATGCCCGACGAGAGCGTGACGGACAGAAACGAGACTATCGGCAACGCCGACTTAAAACTTGTAGACGACGCGCTTGGCGCTTTCGGCAGGATAATAGAGGGCGACTCCGACAACGATTTTTCGTCCTACGCCTACTTTGGAGAGGAGACTTCGGGCGAGATAAAGACGGATATGGACAGGGTGAGATACATGCTTGACCACCTTGCCAACAGCGAGGTCAAAACGCTTGAATGTTCGGGCGTGAAAGTGCTTGGCATATCCCACGTGCAATGGGAAAATTCGGAGTTTTCCGTCGCCATGAACGGCAAGGACGTGCTTAACATCACGGTGGGGCTAAACTTCAACCTGTCCCTCAATTGCACAAATTGCAAGAGCGGCGATTCGGCGCTTATCATCAACAACGAGATATTGTTTGAAGACGAGGAAAATCTTAAGATAGTCCTCGACCCGCTTGCAAACGATTTTGGCGTGACCCCGTCGGAGTACGGCATCATCGCAAGCATGTCCAACATGGCAAGGCATCTTAAGACGGTAAGTTGCCCCAACGACAGCCTTGGCGAGAAGCTCCCCTTCAGATGCACGCGCATAGTTTGCGACTCGCAGATGTTCGAGGTGGACAAGGGCGTGTACAAGTGCAAAAATTGCAACCGTTCGGAGATCGTTTACAGGGATATCTTCGCTGGCATGCAATCGGCAAGAGAGCAGGAATATCGCTATACGCCAAACCTCGAGTACGCGCAGGACAGGGGAGAGCTTTACGACAAGAGCAAGCTTAAGGTTTGCTCCTGCTGCGGCAGAAAGTTCATGCCAAAGACGCTTGTTGGCGGCGAATGTCCCACTTGCAGAGGTATGGGCGGCAAGGGCGACGAGCAGAAAAAGCTCTCCAAAAAGAGATATACGTCATACAAGAACATGCTCGATCCCATGATAAGGCTCGCGCACGCGTTCAATTCGCAAAAGTACTGCAACGAGGACGACGGAGTCATCGTGTTCGTGCTCGGCAGAGACAGATACATCTTTGACAAGGCGCTCGCTTCCGACAGCGGATACATCGCCAAACCCGTCAAGGCGTCGAGGAGGGCAAAATGAAAGGCACATACGTTTCCGAAAATATAAAAACTCCAAAATTGCCGCTGATGATCTCCACGGGGGTCGCGCTCGCGCTTGACGTGGCGATAACGGCGGTGCTGGGCGTGATGGGATTAAAGCCCGCATATTTTGCGCTGCCGCTTGTTTCGGCGATACTTGACGCGCTGTTTTTGGCGGTGGCGGCGGTTTCCAACTTCCGCTTCAAATACACGATAGGCTATTTTGCGGCTTATGCCGTGGCGTACATAGGGATCGCGGCGGGGGTCGCGGCTATGTTTGCCGCGGTGCACAGCGCCATGTCTCTTGCGGCGCTTATAGTCTGGCTTTTCTCGCACGTGGTTATGATCGCCATAGCGTGCGCTCTTCAGGCGTACGCCTCAAAGCGGATGCGCGGCGCGGACGTGATAAAGGGCGCCGTAGCCATAGGGCTTGTGGCGGTCTCCGCGCTTATGGCGATTGCGTATGGCATTTATATGCATGCGGACGGCTTCTTCGGGCAGGGCGGCATCAAGGTGCGCCCCGTCGTCTACACCTACGATTCAAAGCTGGACATCTATGAGGCGACCTCAGCGATGGACGGCTCCGGGGAGCTTGTTGTTATCCCCGAAAAGTTCAACGGCAAGCCGGTCTCCCGCGTGGAGGCTTCGATAATTGCGACTCCGGGCATAAAGACGGTGCGTTTTGAGGGCAGCGACTTCACGCTGGAGAATTTAAGCGCTCTTAAGCCCATTATGGCAAGCGGCGACGTCCCTACGGTGGAAGTGGCTAAGGGAGGCATAGACGTCATAAAAAACAGACTGTATGCCGAGGGCTACAAGCAATATCAGAACGGACTTGGCGACGAGGGCGGAGTATGTTTCGAGCTTGCCAACGCGATGAAGATCTGCGGTCTTGACAAGAACGAGAGGTACATAACCTTCAGCTATGACCTTACAAGCTACAACATGCTTGGCGGGCAACTTCCCGCGACCTGGTTCGGCAATGAGGGCGACGTCTTTGAACCTGCCGATTTCAAAGTGGACTTCT
>CANQCC010000067.1 GCA_947589635.1 uncultured Clostridia bacterium
GAGATGACCGCGCAATTGCTTGAAAAATTCCTCTCCAAGATATTGCCTAAGTCGTTAATAAAGCCGAGGGTGAGGGCTATCGTTTCGATATGTTCCTCCTCTTCGGGTTCGGACAGGCAGGCTGTCGAAAAGTGCTGCATCAAGGCGGGCATAAAAGAGGTCACGCTTGTGGAATCTCCCCTCAGTCTGCTCTCCTACACCAACAGCATAGGCGGCCTGTTTGTGGATATCGGCGGCGGCAAGACAGAGATAGCGGCGGTCACAAACAGAGGCATAGTCTCGGGCTGCACCGTAAACATTGCCGGAGACGCCTTCAATAACGCCATCATAGACTACATCATCAAAAAGTACGGCGTAAAACTCGGCGAGTTCACCGTGGAGCACTTAAAGACTTCCGCGCTGTCCTTCTACATCAACGATAACGCCAACTACGCGGTTTCGGGAAGCGCCAAGGACAGCGGAGATCCGTCCGTCAAGGAGGGCAGCCCCCGCAGCCTGTATGTGTCCGCTTCCGATCTTCTCAGCGCGGTGCAGACTCTCATGGACGACCTCATCGAAGTGGTCATGTCCGTGCTGGCGGGCACTCCTCCCGAACTTTCCGCAGAGATATTGCGCAAGGGCATATTTGTAAGCGGCGGCTCCATGCACATCCCCGGCGTCAAGGATTATCTTGAGCAGGCGCTCGAATTGCCTGTGACTCCGCTTAAGGACATCGACAACGCGGTGGCAATAGGCGGCGCGCGCTTCTTCGAAAACAAGGATCTGTTGAGCGACATGCTCGGCGTAAAGCTCAATTTGCTGTGATTTAGACAAATTTTGCGGATAAATTTCAAATACAGCCTGTTTTTTCGGGGCTGTATTTTTTATTATTTGCGTTATGAGAAAGATAGTTGTGACTTCGGGCAAGGGCGGAGTCGGCAAGACTACGGTGACGGCGACGCTTGGGCGCACGCTCGCGGCGGAGGGATACAAAGTGGTGCTTGCGGACGCGGACGTGGGGCTAAACAACCTTGACGTCGTGCTCGGGATGGAAAGAAGAGTGGTCTATGACCTCGGCGACGTCGTCTCGGGCAAGTGCAGGGCGTATCAGGCGCTTGTCCCCGATTTTGAGACCCCGTTGAGGCTTTTGCCGTCCTCGCGGGAGTGCGACGGGATATCCGCTCAGGCATTCCGCGCGGCGATAGACAGCCTTGACGGATTCGATTTTTTGTTTATAGACTGCCCCGCGGGCATAGAGCGGGGATTTCATCGGGCAGTCAGCGCGGCGGAAGAGGCTATCGTGGTGACCACGCCGTCCGCCTCCGCCATTCGCGACGCGGACAAGGTGATCGGGCTTTTGAAGACGTATCCGCTTATCGACGTGTCGCTTGTCGTAAACCGCGTGCGTTCCGACCTCGTGGCGAGGGGAGGGACTCTCGGCGCGGCGGAGATAGGCGCGCTTTTAAGGACGCCGCCCGTGGGAGTCATCCCCGACGACGACAAGATAGCCCTTGCCCAACAGCTCGGGCGCGCTTCGTCGGGCGCGCAGGCGGAAAGAGCCTATCGCCATCTTGCGGACAACGTGCGCGACGGCAGCAAGCGCTTTTACGACGTAACTTCAAAGAGGAGGGGATTTTTCAGATGAGAGACAGGGATATTTCTTTACGCATGCGCGAGATGCTCACCCGCGACAAGGTGAACGTCCGCGAAGGCTTTCTCGCCTCGCTGAAAGGGGACCTTGCAAGGGTCGCCGCAAGCTATTTCTTTTCGCCGACGCCCATCGGCGTAAGCGTGGACAGACAGGCAGACGGCAGTTACGCCGTAAACGTCTCGTTTGCCGCAAGCGACATAAGGCGATTTGACACTACCCTCGATATAAAAGGAGAATAGCGCGCATATTCCGCCCTCAAGCCGCATAGGCTTTATGCGAGGTGAGATATGGAATATGACGAAAACAAGAAACTCGACGTGAAGATAAGCAAGAACGATTTCGTGGAAAATCGCGTGGAAACGGGGCGCAAAAAGAAGAAAGGGCTCGGCTTTGACGCGCTTGACATCGCGATAATCCCCGTCATAATTGGCGTATTCGTATCGCTCGGCTTTTTGTTTGCCAACCTGTTCAAGGCGACTGCCGCGGTAGACGCTCTCAACGCTCTCACGGGCATGTTCACCGCCTGAGCGGATGAAATTTAAGATACATCCTCTCTTTTTCGTGCTTGTCCTCGCGCTCATAGCGTTTGGACAAGCGCTGAATTTTGTCTGGACGCTGTTGGCGCTCTGCCTTCACGAGGCGGGGCATGCGGCGATGGCAAGGCTGAGGGGATACGCCGTAAAGTCCGTCGTGCTGCAGCCGTACGGCGCGATGATGAGCCTGGACGAAAGTTTTGACAGGACCTCCGCCGTGCTTATAGGCGCCGCCGGTCCCGCCGTAAACGCGGCTCTTGCGGGATGCGTGGCGGGGCTTTGGTGGATATTGCCCGCGGCGTATCCGTTTACGGCGCCCTTTTTTTATGCCAATTTGTCCCTATGCCTCTTCAATCTGTTGCCCGTCTATCCGCTTGACGGGTCGAGGATAGTCCTCGGGCTTTGCAAAAACAAGCTGCGCGCGATACGCGGAATGCAGATTGCGGGAGTGGCGGTAAGCCTAGCGCTGTTTGCGCTTTGCATATGTTCCTTTTTCTTCGACTTTAACCCGACGCTCGGCATAATTGCGGTGTTTCTCTTCCACGGCGCCGCGATAGGCACAAGGGAAGAGATGTATGTAAGCGTGCTTGACTCCTCAAGCAAAAACTATGCGCTCGGCGTGGAGCAAAAACGAGTGAGAATAAGCGCGGACGCGCCGATAATCAGGCTCTTTCACCACGTGAGCTCCTCGAGCGAGACCGTCTTCGAAGTGCTTGAGGACGACAAAAAACTGTGCGAACTTAGCGAAGCGGCGCTTAAGCACATCGCGCTGTCCACAAGACTTTCCTCGCCCATAGGTCCCGCCGTCAAAGGAGAGATAAAGACAGCGGAAAAACGCGGAAGAATAGCGGATCTGATGAAACGCGCCGCCAAGGGAGAGATAAAAACCGCCGACAAACGCAGGGCAGAGCGATCCGCCGCGACAAAAGGCTCGGAAACGGCAGGGGAGCCGAGAGGCTTTGAACAACGCATAAAGAAAGCGGCGGCGCGATAAAATTCTCTGTCGCAATAGGAGAACTTAAAGGCTTTGAAAAAAGCACGAGAAGATGAGCTGGCGCTTCGCAAATGCGCACAACGCCGAAAAATTTATTTACAAATTACCCGTTTTTGCAATTTTTACAAATTTGCCGATTTTGCACAAAAATTTTTTGCAAATATGCATTAAAGGCGCGTTAATTTTGGTTATTTACCGCAGAAGTTTGACTTTTATGCGCGTATAAATTATAATATCGTCCGTTTATATAAGATTATCGGCAAGGGGCAGGCCTTGCTGTGGGAGGCACCATGAAATACGTTGGAGTGGACATCGGCGGGATGAGCGTCAAAGTCGGCATAGTCGACGAATACGGCCGCATTCTCTTTAAGCAATCGGAGCCCTGTTATCCCGACAGGCACGAATCTCAGATAGTCGCAAGCATAGCCGCGCTTATAAACGATACTATAAACAAGTTTTGCACCGAAAAGGACGAGATAGGCGGCATAGGCATAGGCTGTCCCGGCTCCGTCTACGATCAGGAAGGCATTGTCAGATACAGTTGCAATCTCAACTTCCGCAACACGCCGCTTGCCGACCTCATGTCCGAGATGACGGGCATAAGCAACGTGCGCTTGAGCAACGACGCCAACTGCGCCGCGCTTGGCGAGACTTTGTTCGGAGCGGGCGAGGGCGCTATGAACAGCGTAACCGTCACGCTCGGCACGGGCGTGGGCACGGGCATAATCGTGGACGGCAGGCTTATCACGGGCAACAAATCCGCGGGCGCCGAGGGCGGTCACATGATAATCGAGGTCGACGGCAGAAAGTGCGGATGCGGCAACAAAGGCTGCTATGAGATGTACGCCTCCGCGACCGCTCTCATCGCGGAGACCCGCGCGTCCATAGGCAGGCATCCCGACAGCATTCTGGCTCAGGTCGCGGAGGAAAACGGCCTTGACGGAAAGACAGCGTTCGAGGCAAAGCGCCGCGGTTGTCCTTTTGCAAAGCGCGTCGTCAACAAATACGTCAAGTATGTCTCGACGGGCATCATAAACCTTGCCAACATCTTCTATCCCGAGGTCGTCATCATCGGCGGCGGGATATCCAACGAGGGCGACGATCTGTTGCGTCTCGTGCGCCGCTATGTGCTCAGGCACGTCTACGGCAGCGGATGGTACAGCCCCAAGATGAAGGTGACGCTTGCAACTCTCAAGAATGACGCGGGCATAGTCGGCGCCGCAGCGCTGTGCATGCCCAATTGTTGGAAATTAGATGAGTGATTATTCGCGAAAATTCGAAGCGCTGCTTCCCGACGTGGAAAAGCCCGCGCGCTATTCGGGCGGGGAGTGGAATACCCCCGATATGAACAAGCGCGTCAGGGCGGATATGTGCTTTTGTTTTCCCGATCTGTACGAGATAGGCATGAGCAACCTTGGCGTACAAATCCTTTACGACATCATAAATTGCCGGGAGGACTTCAGGGCGGAGAGGTGTTTTGCTCCCGCGCCCGACCTTGCCGAGCTGCTCAAAAAGAACGATATTCCCCTGCTTTCCATAGAGACGAGAAAGCCGCTTAAAGATTTTGCCGTCGTAGGTTTTTCGATAGGTTTCGAACTTTTGTACACAAACGTCCTGTACATGCTTGACCTTGCGCGCATCCCCTTCAGGGCGTGCGACAGGGGCGAGGATATGCCCATTCTCATCGCGGGAGGACCTTGCAGCGTCAATCCGGAGCCGTTTGCGCCCTTCTTTGACGCCGTCGTGTGCGGAGAGGGAGAGGAGGTCGACCTTGAGATACTTAGGACGGTCGCGGACGGCAAAGAAAGAGGACTGTCAAAGGCGCAGATCCTCGAAAATCTGTCCCGCATAGAGGGCACGTACGTCCCCTCTCTCAAGCGGACGGGCTACGTCGTCAGAAAGGCGGTGGTCAAAGATTTTGAAAACGCGCCGTATATTTCAAGGCCTCTTGTGCCAAACATAGAAAGCGTGCACGACCGCGCCACGCTCGAGCTGTATCGCGGCTGCGCAAGCGGCTGCAGGTTTTGTCAGGCGGGATTCTGGTATCGCCCGATTCGCGAAAGAAGCGCGAAAAAGTGCGCCTCTCTTGCAAAAAACATGCTTGAAAGCACCGGATTTGACGAGCTCAGCCTCTGTTCGCTGTCCACAAGCGATTATACCGGCCTCGAACAGCTTGAAAACGAGCTCAGCCCCTATTGTCGCGAGCGCGGCATAACAATGGCGCTGCCAAGCCTCAGGATAAGCTCCTTCAAGCCGGATATGGCAAGGGATTCGCGGCGCAGCTCCTTGACGTTTGCGCCCGAGGCGGGCAGTCAGCGCCTTCGCAACGTCATAAACAAAAACGTCAGCGAGGAAGAAATTGACAAAATAGCCGTCGCTTTCGAGGCGGGCTACGACAGCGTTAAACTTTACTTTATGATGGGCTTGCCGACCGAAACGGACGAGGACATCGCGGGCATTGCGGACATTTGCAGGCGGCTTAAGAGCTTGTATTGGGAAAAGAGGCACAAAAAGGGACTTAACATCTCGGTCAGTTGCGCCGTCTTCATTCCCAAGCCGTGCACGCCTTTCCAGTGGGAGGCGCAGATATCACTTGACGAGATGAAGAGAAGGCAGGCGTATCTGCGCGGGCTGCTGAAAGGGATAAAGGGAGTAAACTTTTCCTGGCACGGAGCGGAGACGTCCGTGCTTGAGGCGGCGCTTGCGAGGGGAGACAGACGGCTTGCGGATGTGATAGAGGAAGCGTATAAGACGGGCGCCCGCTTCGACAGCTGGTCGGAGCACTTCAAATGGGATGTGTGGCAGGCGGCGTTCGAGTCAAGAGGGCTTAAAGCGGAGCAATTTACAAGAGCGCGCGATCTTGATGAAGAACTTCCGTGGGACTTCATAGACCCCGGAGTGGACAAGGAATATTTCAAGAAGGAAAGGGCGCTTGCCTATAAGGGCGTGACCACCCGCAATTGTCGCGAGGGCTGCAACGGTTGCGGCGCGCTTAAAGAGGGGAGGTGCACGATCTTATGATAGCGCTCAAGTACGTCAAGAGCGGCAACATGCGCTTTGTCTCGCACATAGACCTTTTAAGGCATGCCTCGCGCATATTGAGGAGGGCGGGCATACCCGTCAGGTTCTCAAACGGATTCAATCCGCACCCGCTGATATTTTTCTCCCCGCCTCTCGGGCTTGGCGTGGCGTCCGAGGCGGAGTACATCGCGATAGACGCTCCCATGGCGGCGGCGGAGGCGCTCGAGCGCTTCAATTTGTCCGCTCCCGCGGGGCTTAAGGCCACGCGCGCGTTCGACTTGAAGTCCAACCCTAATCTGCAGGCGCGCATAGTCGCCGCGGATTACGTATATCCGTACGCGTATCGCGATATAGACTTTTCGCGCTTTGAAATAACCTATCTCAAAAAGGGCGAGGTCGTATCGGAAGACGCGGCGGCAAAGATATTGGGCGCGACCTCCGAGGGCGGAAAGTTGTGCCTTCGCCTTGCCACGGGCGGAGTGAATTTAAGACCGGACAGACTGCTTGGCGCTCTCAACGGCATCTACGGCGAGGACGCCAAGGTCACGGACATATTGAAAGTGCGCCAATTCGCGCTTGAAGAGGGCAAGCTTGTCCTTGTCGACGAAATTTTGAAATAACGCCTCGCGTCGCGAGTCGGAGAAGGAATATGAAACAACTTATCCTGGACTATACCCCATATTGCACGCGCGCCGCGCTTGTCGAGGACGGCGAGATGATAGACTTCTCGGTGGAGAGGACAAACGTGCGCGGGCTTGTGGGCAACATATATAAAGGGCGCGTGGAAAACGTGCTAAATTCAATGCAGGCGGCGTTTGTCAACATAGGGCTTGAGAGAAACGGCTTTTTGTACGTCGGCGATTCGCGCGTGGACAGCAGCAGGATACAATCCGTCATGCCCAAAGGGGACAGAAAGATATCCGCGGGCGACGTCATAATGTGTCAGGTGGTCAAGGATCAGTTCGGCACAAAGGGCGCGAGGCTTGCGACGGACATAACTCTGCCCGGATATTATCTTGTCCTGTTGCCAAACTCCGGCTTTATAGGCGTATCCCGCAAGATAGAGGACGACGCCCGCCGCGAATATCTCGAACAGCTTGTCACGTCCATATGCCCAAGCGGCATGGGATTTATAATCCGCTCCGCCGCGGACAAGGCGACGGACAGGGACATAGTGATAGAGGCGACTCAGCTGTTCTCCCTTTGGGAAAAGATAGAGGCGGACTATGCCTCTGCGCCCGAAATGAGCATGATCTTTGAGGAGATGAGCCTCTTTGAGCGCGCCATCAGGGACACCTTCAGCGAGGACGTCGACCAGGTGATCGTCAACGATCCCGGGGTCAAGGCGGCGCTTGAGGGCAGGATAGGCGGCGCAAAAATAGAGCTGTACACCGGGGAGCGTGGCATTATGGCGCACTACGGCCTCAGCAAGCAGATAAACCACCTGTGCGACAGGCGCGTGGACATGCCGGGCGGCGCGTACATAGTCATCGACAAGACGGAAGCGCTTACGGTCATCGACGTCAACTCGGGCAAATTTGTGGGCTCCAAGGACCTTGAGGACACCGTTTTCCGCACAAATCTTGCGGCGGCGGATTGCATCGCAAGGCAACTGAGAGTGCGCAACATCAGCGGGATAATCGTCATCGATTTTATTGATATGGAAAAGAAGGAGCACAGAAAAGAGGTGCTCCGCCGCCTTGAAAAGGCGCTCAAACCCGATCATCTGCGCACTTCCACCGTGGGCATGACCTCGCTTGGACTTGTGGAGCTGACAAGAAAGAAGACCCGCCTCGGCGTGGACGACTTCATGCTGCAGCCGTGCAAGGAGTGCGGCAGAGGCTTTGAGATAAGCGACATCCAGCGCTGCTTTATGTTGCGCGACGAACTTGTGGACTTCATGCTGTCTCATCACTCCGAAAAGACGTACGTCGGTGTGGAAAGAAACGTGTACGACATGGTTTTTGAAAGCAACATCTTCGAGCGCAACCTGCAAAACAATTGGCAGGGCAGAAAGATATTCGTATACACAAACGACGGCATATCCCGCGACAGATTTTACCTGACCGAGGAGGAGCCGAGCGTGCCTCCTCTTGCCATGCGCCTGCTTGCCGCGCAGACCGTCGAGGAAGAATAAGCCCAAAATTAAAAGGCTGTAAATTTTGTAAAGGAATTTTTTTAAGACGTAAATTTTGGCATAATGGTCAAGATTATAAACAAGGTTATAAAATATC
>CANQCC010000068.1 GCA_947589635.1 uncultured Clostridia bacterium
TTCAAACTCTCCCACAAAATTTGCTTTGATTTGTCCTTCTTCATCCTCCATTTGCAAGTAAAAGGGCGCTTTTACGATAAGTTTGAGCGGAGAAGCTTTTTAAGCGCGGGGAGAAGACGACGTCGGGGGGTTGTTTGCGTTTTTAAGGTGCCTCCCATAGGCATTATATGCCGCAGGGCGTGCGGATACCATACCTATCTGCTTTACATTCTATCAATCAAAGGCATTTTTGTCAATACATAAACAAAAATTTATGCTGTTATTTAACCTATTTAATACAGGTGTAGGACAATTGGTTTACATTGACTCTTATATTTTTGCCGATCGGTCTACCCTGCCTTTTGCGATTTGTTATCCCGCCATCGCCGAGCAGTTTACTGCTTAAAATTGCCTTATATAAATGTCGCATGCGCATGCCGCGGCTTTAAGCGCCATGCATAAAAGTCGCCGCATAAAGCGCCTTATAAAATTGCCGATAAAAATTTGCGACTTTGTCGATAAAAATTTAACGAATAAAAATTTAACGACTTCTATTGATATTTTAATCTTTATGTAGTATAATTTATAATCATTTTATGCTTATGCGCGCTTTTGCGGGCATCAGGAGGAATTATGAGAGCAACCTTAAAAAAGCAGCTTAGCTTTGTGCTGATCGCGGCGCTTATCGTGGCGCTTGCGGCGGGACTTGGCTACTCGCTGGTAAGCGGAGTCGCTTACGCTGTCGATACGCCGGACAGTTCATTGGGCATCGTGCAAATGAGCGACATCCACTACTTCCCTCTTGACTCTTGCTATCAGGCGGTCAACGACCCGAACTATGAGCAGAGCGAGTTTTATCACTCCACGACGGGCGACACCAAGTTGGTGCTTGAAAGCGGCGTCATCCTCAACAACGCCGTGCACAAGGTCATCGAAAAGGTTCAGTACGCAAAAGACAATAACGAAGTGGGCCCCATGTATTTTATCGCGACGGGCGACCTTTGCAAAAACGGCGAGAGGGCCGCGCTTATCGACGTGGCAAACGCCCTAAGGTTTATGCAAAACGAGATCCGCAAGATACAGGGCTATGAAAACTTCCAGGTGCTTGCGCAAGTTGGCAACCACGACCTTTACAACACCGACGCCGCACTGTACTCGCAAAAGGACGGCAAGACCCTCATCGCGGACGCCGTCACTTCGGAGCAATTCGCGCTTATCTTCGCGGGACTCGGCTTCCCCGACGCGAGCCTCGACGGCAAGGAGGGCACGGTCAACCTCACGGAGTATCTGCCCGCGGAGTATTGGTATTCGCCCTACACCGGCACCTATCAGGAGTCCAAAAACGCGAGCAATCTGACGATAAATTACTTCTCCCCCGCCCTCAACGCGGTCAAGAGCGCGCAGGGCAACGAGAAACTTGAAAAATACTTCGAGATAGGCGACGGCCTCAATCAGCTGACCTACTCTGTGGAGATCGCGGACAGCGACTACGGCTTTATCATCTTCGACTCCACCGACCGCGAAGTCACGGACGAGGGCAAACCCGTGCGCCTCAGCCAAGAAGAGTACAATTATTTTAAGAATAACGGAGTTTCCAACAAATACTATCTTGGCACGGACGAGGGCAGCATTGATATGTCCAAAACTATGTCCGCCGATAATGAAATCACCGGCGCGTTTGAAAGCGGCAAGGCAGTATACCGCGCGGCGCCTCGCGCGCACATCACGGGCGGCAGACTTACCGAAGACGTCATAAATTGGGCGGAAGAATTTGCGAATAGCATGCATGAAGGCCCAACAAATGACGGCGAAAAGACTTTGATAGCGGGCTTCCACCACAACCTCCTGCCTCACTTCGAGCAAGAGGACGACATCCTTAAGGACTTCACGCTGTACAACTGGGAATACACCGCAAAACGCCTGCTCGGCATGGGCATAAGATATGTCTTTACCGGACATCAGCACAGCTCGGATATCGCCTCGTACACCGACGTCGAGGGCAGAACGATTTACGACAGCGAGACGGGCTCCATGGTCAGCTATGAGTCTCCGCGCAGATACGTCACGATAAGCAGATATATCTCGGGCGACGACCTGTCCGAAAGCATGGTCTCCTCCATCGAAGCGACTGCGGATATGAAGGAGATCGCAAGCAGCAACATCACCGCCGCCGCGGCTTGGGACGAAGTGGCCTATCAGACCGCTTTGACCAATTGGAAAAACGCTTCCGCCGCCGAAAAGGACGCAAAATGGGAAGAGGTGCTTGCATCCAACCCCGACTACGTCGCTTACATCGTCGCGCACGACAGGCTGTTTACG
Organism: uncultured Clostridia bacterium; assembly: GCA_947589635.1. Taxonomy (GTDB): domain Bacteria; phylum Bacillota; class Clostridia; order Christensenellales; family CAG-917; genus CAG-475. The sequence continues at coordinate 2,299 of CANQCC010000068.1, forward strand.
CGCAACTACAACCAATACATCGGCGAGGAGATATACACTCGCCTTGTGGACAGGATCCTTGCGCACTTCCTCACGGGCGACACCGTGGATAGCCTTCTCCAGACCGTGCACAATATGGTCGGCGGGCTGTCGTTGGGAGGAGTCCTCGACGCGGCTATTCCAAACCTCACCGGCTTCCAACTTGGCGAGGGCGGCTCTTTGCAGGGCTTTGTCGACTACCTGCTGGACATCCTTGTAAACAACCTCTACCCCGACACCGACAGCGACGACATAGGCAACTATCCATATAAAAACAACACCTACAACGGGCTGCTCGAGTACCTGCGCGCGATCATAAACGACCTGGTCGACATGGAGTTCGGCGACAGCACTCTCGCTCCCGCGAACGGCAAGAACCCCACCAACGCGGGCAAAATGACCCTCAAAGAGATGGCGGGCTTCATCATGATGGCGCATGCCACCGGCACGGAAGTCAAACTTGTGGAGTCCGACGAGGCTTTGCAGGCGGAATATAAAGCTATCGACGACGCAGGCTTCGAGGATCTTGACGCTTCCGTCGGCGAGTTCGCATACAAAAACCCCATCGACCGCACTTACCGCAAACGCATGACCGCCGCCCTTAAGGACGCGCACGAGCAACTTGTCAGCGGCAAGTTTGCGGGAGACCTCGTAAACGCCCTGCTCGACCCGCTGTTCAACGAGGACAACAGCCTGCTAAAACGCATACTCACGATCGAGATCGACCTTGAAGACGGCGTGGACGCGGGATATTATAAGCAATCGCAATTCAACACTATGAAGACGGGGCTTAAGGAAAAACTCCCCAAACTCCTTCAGCAAAAAGTGATACAGAACGCGCTTAAGTCGATGCTCGGCGTGGAGCTCGGCGCGGATTATGAGCTGCCCTCCATCGACGCGAATCACTTTGTGATAGGCACCTTCCTCAACGCGCTTCTGCCCATCGCGAAACCCGTCGTCGCGAACCTTATCGGCTTCAACCTTGACGGGCCCGACATCGTGACGATACTTCAAAACGCCATAGACGGCTATATCACGGACAGCTTCCTCGTCGGACTGGGCGGGATCGCGGACAAGATCGTGGTCTCCTACGCGACGGACGACTTCCCCGATATCGCGGATATGACGAACGCTGCCTTGCCCTTCCTTGTGCAGCCCTACGCGGGATACACGGCGGACAGGACTTACGACAGCACAAAGGTCACGCCCTCTACGGTCGGCGCAACCTTCAACGCCGCTACGCAGGACAACGGCAGAGTGCCCTCGCGCGTGACGGCAAACTTCGACACGGTGGACAGCACGGACACTTATACCTTCAAGTTCTACACCGCAGAAGAGATCTACGGCCGCTTCGAGTTCAGGACAGACAAAAACGCGACTCCCATCGTCATCTCTACGTCAAAGGATAACGCGCACGAGGAGAAGCCCTATTTCGACTCCACAGCGACTTACAATCAAAACGGCATAAAGATAGAAATGCTCACTCAGACCCGTCCCGCATACGTGCCTCTCATCGACCTCGGCCTTGCGTGCATCACCCACGGCGAGATCGTAAACGAGATCGAAAACGACGACGAAACCATTGAGATCCCCATCAAGTACGGCCAGCGCGACAGCGCGCCCTCCGCAAGCGTCATCTATTGGAACGTGCATACGGTCACGGTCAGCGGCCTCAAGCCCGACACAACCTATCTGTACGACCTCAAGGGCGTGTATGAGACGGAGGACGACACAACCCTCACCTTCTCCCTCGTCGAGAATGCGGGCAAAGAGTATTATCAGTTTACGACAGGCGCCGACGAAACCAAGACCGACTTCGAGTTTTTGACCATAGCCGACATCCAGGGCATGATCCAGGGCATGTACTCCAACAGCCATAAGGCGGTCGAGGCCCTGCTCGCCGACGAGCGCACAAAGGACTTCAACTTCCTGCTCAACGCCGGCGATATGGTCGACAACGGCAAGAACTTCGCGCAATGGGGTATGGCGCTCAACACCTATGAGGATCTGTTTGCAAATACCTCGCAATTCTTCACCGCGGGCAACCACGAGGACGGCAAAAACGCCTTCGCGACCTACTTCAACTATACCCTGCCCACAAACAGCGAAGGGGCTCAGCTGCAAGAGGACATCACGGACGGCGCGTTCTATTCCTTCGACTACGGCAACTCCCACTTCACCGTGCTCAACACCAACGACGCGACGACGGCGGGACTTGGCGAGATCCAGCTGAATTGGCTGAAGGATGACCTTAACAAGGCGCAGGACAAAACATGGAGATTCGTCCTCATGCATAAGAGCCTGTTCAGCGGCGGTTCGCACTCCTACGACGGCGAAGTGGTCGCGATGCGCGCGCAACTTGTGCCCATCTTCAATCAGTACCACGTGAATATCGTCTTCGCGGGACACGACCACACCTACACCACCACCAAGCTGCTCGACAAGAACGGCAAGATCGTGGATAAGCCCGACCTCAACGGCGTCAGATATACCGGCGACGGCGTAATGTTCGTCACGCTGGGCACGCTCGGCACCAAGTTCTACACCTACGGCGAGAACGGAGCGGTCACGCCTAAGTTCGACAAGAATAACAGCGTGCTGCATACCCTCGATTCGCAGACCTTCGGCAAAGTCAAAGTCTCCGCAAACGAGATAGTCTTCACGGGCTATTACTTCAACCCCGAGACAGGTAAGCTCGAGGTCATCGGCAGCGAGATGACGCTCACCACCAAGAAGGTGTTCCCCGCGGTCGGAGTGTACGCCATAATCGGCGTGGTCGTCGGCCTTGTGGTCATCGCGGCGGTCGTCGTGACAATAGTCCTCGTCAAAAAGAAGAAGAAAGCGGGCGCTCCGGAAGGAGGAGATACCTTAGAAGATGAGACCGACGGCGACGTAAGCGAGCCTGTAAACGGCGAAGAGACCCCGGACGATGTCTCCGACGAGGAGTCGAATGAAATCGGTGATTGAGCCTCGCGGCAAAATCGCGTGAGGTCACATCAAAATCGCCTTGAAGGCGTAAAAAGAGCGGGCGCCCTGCCCGCTCTTTTAATATCCTTATTTAATAAGAATACATTAAATCAAATTATGCAATGAAGTTTTGCAATACGGTTTGACCTTTGCAACAACCTATGCGATACGGTCTGACCTATGCGATAAGTTCCATATATACGCGATACGAGTTAAGCTCATGCCACGGCGGCTTCCCAGCGCGCGCCGAGCTCGCTGAGCACTTCGTCCGCCATCTTCGGGTCGTCCGTCATTATCGTATCCGCTCCGTTGAGGACAAGTTTCTTGACGTCCTCGCGGTCGTTTATCGTCCAATATTGCACCGCTATGCCAAGGCTGTGCGCGTAATCGATGAACGCCTTGGTGGAAAAATCGTAGAAGTGCTCCAAGCCCATCGGGATCTGCAACACGTCATATCCGAGCTTGTCCGGGTTTTGCTTCACGCCGTACAGGAACGCGAAGTAGAAGTTGAGCACTTCGAGGATGCCCGCGCTGCGCCTCACCTTGCCCTTGTAGGTCTTGTCTATGTACTTTGTTATGTCGCCCTTAAAGGTGCCGACGATGACGCGATCGGTGATATCAAACTTCTCCATCGTCTCAAAAAGTATGTCCATGGAGGTCTTGCCGCGCTTGCCGCCGTCCTTGATCTCAATGACGTAGTTGAGTCCGTGGTCGGGACGCGCCGTGTTCTCAAGATAACTGAGGATCTCGTCAAGTTCAAGTATGCGAACATCGCTTAAATCGGCGCCCTCTTCGCGATATTTATAGACCCCGTCTATGCTGAAATCATAGCCGAAATTCAGTTTCTTGAGCTGATCCAGCGTAAGGTCTTCCACCTTGGTGCCCTTTTTGTACACGATCTCGCCGTCCGAAGTGCGGTCTATCTCGTGGTCATGCATAAGCACAAGATGATTGTCCTTTGTGAGGTGCAAATCGAACTCCACAATGTCCACGTCGTAGTTTTCCATGCAATTCTTGAACGCGGCGAGAGTTTCTTCCGGCTCGAGGTCGCCGCCCGCGCGGTGCGCGGAAAGCATGGTCTTGCCCACTCCCGCAATGTACTGGTTGTCGCCCTTGTATTCCGTGAAGTAGACCCTGCTGAAGTCGCCCGTGAGCGGCAAAATAACAAGGTTTATCACCATAACGAGGAACAGCACGCCGAATACGCTGAGAATGATTATCTTTGCTTTTTTGGACATCTTTTTCCTTGCCATAATTATCCCCTTCGGAGCGTTTTAACGCCCCGCGTTTATTTTTGAAGATTATATCACACAAAATATTTATTTACAATACCAAAATGTGCGCGCAAGATCGATTTTTTTTGCGAAGCGGACAAAAATTTTATATTCTATGCGATTAGAAGCGTAAAAACAATGAGGACGGCATATCGCCGTCCCCAAACGTATTTTTTTTGCAAAGTTTACTTTTTGGCCTCTTCCTCGCGCTTTTTGGCGTCCGCAATTATCTTGTCGTTGTTTGAAGCGGGCACTTCCTCATAGCGCACAAGGTGCATCTCAAACTTGCCTCTGCCCTGCGTCATGGACCTGAGGTCCGTAGCGTAACGGAACATCTCCGCCTGCGGGACCTCCGCCGTGATTATCTGCTTGCCGTGAGACATATCCGTACCGAGGATCCTGCCGCGACGCTTGTTCATATCGCCGAGGATATCGCCGAGGAACTCGTCGGGAACGGTGATCTTAGCCTCCATAATAGGCTCGAGGAAGCAAGGAGACGCCTTGGGGATAGCGGCTTCGTACGCAAGTCTTGCCGCCGTGATAAACGCGATTTCCTTACTGTCGACGGGGTGATACTTGCCGTCGTCGAGGGTCGCCTTGACGTTAACCATGGGATAGCCCGCGAGCATGCCGTGCTTTATGGCCTCTCTCAAGCCCTTTTCGACCGCGGGGATGAACTGACGAGGCACTGCGCCGCCGACGACCGCATCCACAAACTCAAACACGCCGTCTTCCGCGCCCGGCTCGAACTTGACCCACACGTCGCCGAACTGTCCTGCGCCGCCCGATTGCTTTTTATGTTTGCCCTCTTCGCGCGCCGCCTTGCGGATGGTCTCTCTGTATGCGACTCTCGGCTCCTGCCAAGTGATGTCGATGCCAAGTTTTGCCTTGACGCGCTTGCACATGATGTCAAGCTGCGCCTCGCCAAGACCGCTTATAAGCACGTCGCCGGTTTCGATGTTCTTCTCCACCTTGAAGGTCGCGTCCTCGTCCTGCATCTTGATGAGGCCTTGGATCGCCTTTTCCTCGTCCTTCAGCGCTTTGACCGCGTAGGAGATGACCGGGGACGGGAACTCTATCTTTTCAAACTCCAGATTGTTGTCCGCAGAGGCAAGAGTGTGGTTGGTGTTGGTGTACACAAGCTTTGCCACGGCGCCGATGTCGCCCGCGTTGAGGCTGTCCACCATCTCCTGCTTTTTGCCCTTGAGGATGTAAAGCTGACCTATTTTTTCCTGCTTGCCTACCGTCGTATTGATTACGGAATCGCCGTTTGAAAGTTTGCCCTGAATGACCTTGAAGATGAGCAGTTTGCCCACATACGGGTCGACTATGGACTTGAACACCTGCGCGCTGAAAGAAGCGGCGGGATCCACCGCGACTTCAACCTCTTTGCCGCCCGCTATCGCCTTGATTTTGTGCGCGTGCGCGGGAGAGGGCATGATGTCCACAAGGTTGTCCATAAGCCTCTTGACGCCCTTTGACGTGAGCGCGTTGCCCGCCATGAGAGGCACAAAGCTGTCGTCCATTACGGATTGATGCAGACCTCTTTGAATCTCCTCGTCGGTGAACTCCTCGCCGTCGAAGAACTTCATCATGAGGTCCTCGTCCGTCTCGGCGACAAGCTCCATAAGTTTGCCCTTATACTCCTCTATCTCGCCTTGGATAGCGGCGGGGACTGCGATGGAAGCGGCCTTGCCGTTTACGTCGTAGGTCTGCCCCGAAAGCACCGACACAGCGCCCGTCATCTTGCCGCCCTCCATTATGGGCAGCTCGAGAGGAACGACCGCGGGATATTTTGCCATTATCGCCTTCGCGGTGCCGAGGAAGTCGGAATTTTCCTTATCGACGGCGTTTA
>CANQCC010000069.1 GCA_947589635.1 uncultured Clostridia bacterium
ATGCGGATGACGCTTGTGGATGGGCACGGCAACTTTGGAAGCGTGGACGGCGACGGCGCCGCCGCTATGAGGTATACCGAGGCGAGAATGAGCGCCCTCGCGCTTGAACTTCTTCGCGACATAGACAAGGAGACCGTGGTCTGGCAGCCCAATTTCGACGACAGCCTTGAGGAGCCGAACACTCTTCCCGGCAGATTTCCCAATCTGCTTGTTAACGGCGCAAACGGCATCGCGGTAGGCCTTGCGACAAACATTCCCACGCACAATATGGGGGAGTGCATCGACGCGGTCGTCGCAAAGATAGACAATCCAAACGTATCCGTAAAGGACCTGCTTAAGGTCTTCCACGGTCCGGATTTCCCGACGGGCGGATTTATAATCCCCGTGGACAGTCTGGAAGAGATATACTCCACGGGCAGGGGAAGGATAAAGATAAGATCCCGCTTGCACATAGAAAACGACGACAACGGCAAGAAAAATATCGTCATAACCGAGATCCCCTATCAGGTCTCCAAGACGGACTTGCTTACGCGCATCGCCGATCTTAAAGAGCAGAATAAAGAGTTGCTCGCCGGCATAAACGACATCGTGGACGAGTCGGACAAGGCGGGCATGCGCGCCGTGGTCAAGTGCAAACGCGACGCGGACGTCAACAAGATAATAGATTTTCTGTTCAAAAAGACAAACCTCGAGATAGGCTACTCCATAAACATGGTCGCCATCGCAAACGGCAAGCCGGAACAGCTCAGTCTGCCCGCATATCTCGGCTATTATGTGGAATATCAGCGCACGATCATCGTCAAACGCACCTCCTACGACCTGAAGGCCGCCAAGGCGAGGGCGGAGATCGTGGAAGGCTTGCTTATCGCGATCCGCAACATCGACGAGGTCATAAAGATAATCAAGGAATCGGAGACGACAGCGAAGGCAAAAGAGACTCTCAGGTCGCGTTTCGGCCTAAGCGACGCGCAGGCGCAGGCGATACTCGATATGCGTCTTAAAAGCCTCGCAAGGTTAGAAGTGGGTAAACTTGAAGAGGAACTTGCCGAGCTTAAGCGCCGAATCGCACTTTACGAGGCAATACTCGCCTCAAAGAGGAGGCAGCTTAAGATAGTCAAGGAAGAGATACTCAAACTCAAAAAGGAGCAGAATTCCCCGAGGATGAGCGTCATTGTGGACGGCGGCGGCGAAGCGGAAAGTTACTCGGCTCCGGACGCCGCGGAGGCCATAGCCTATCGCGACGGCATAGTCGTCCTCAACAGGGACGGGCAGCTCAGGTTTATGTCGCAAAAGAGCTACTCGCTTGCAAGCAAGGACATAAGCGCGCTTGAGGCGGACGCTCTGCCCGTGCAGGCGGTGGCGGCAAACAATAAGGGAAATTTGTACGCGTTTACCAACTTCGGCAATCTCATCAAACTTGACGTGGGCGCGCTTCCCGAAAAGAAGTTCCGCGACAAGCCCTTCAAAGTGGGCGCGGTCAATCAGGACGTGCAATCGGGGGAGAGCGTCGTCAAACTTATATTCTTTGACGGGACTCCCGAGGGCGAGCTGCTGCTGTTCACGCGCGGCGGCGTCGTAAAGAGGGTGGAACTTGCCGAATTTACCGCCATGAGCAAGACGTACATCAGGGCGATCTCGCTTGCAGAGGGCGACGAACTTCGTTGGGCGGAGATCGTCGACGACGAGAAAAACGCCATAGAGGTCACAAAGCAGGGGCAGGTGTTGCTTTACAAAGCGACGGAAGTCCCGCTTCAGGGCAGAAACGCGGCGGGCGTAAAGGGCGTGAAGCTGTCCGACGGCGACAGCATAGCCTTCGCGGGGCAGACCTCCGATGAGGGCGAGATACTTGTCGTCACCTCCAAGGGATATGCCAAGCGGGTCATCACCGCGCTTATAGACCCGATGTCGCGATATCTCAAGGGCATAAAACTTGTGGAACTTGACGGCGCCGAAGTGTTCTACGTCGGGCTTGTCAAGATGCCGTACGATATCGCCTACGTCGCGGCGGGCAAGACGGCGACCCTCAACACGGAGAGCGTCAACATCGAGACGCGCACCACTAAGGGCAAGCCGCTGTACAGGGGCATAACCGACCTCGAATTGGTCGTGCCTCTCGAGCAGAATTGACAAAACAAAACGTTAAAAATATAAAATTGAGGGGAAGAAGTATAAGTTATGCACAAAATCGGATTTGACAGCAAAATGTACATGCAAAAACAGTCTGAGCAGATTCTCGAAAGAATTTCTCATTTCGACAAGCTGTATCTCGAATTCGGCGGAAAGCTGTTCGACGACCTTCACGCGGCGAGAGTGCTCCCGGGCTTCGACAAGGCGGCGAAGATAAAGCTGCTGCAAAAACTGAGGGATAAGGCGGAAGTCATCGTGTGCGTCAACGCAAGCGCAATAGAGCGCAACAAGATACGCGCAGACTACGGCATCACCTACGGCAGCGAAGTGGAAAGGATGATCGACAACATCTCGGGCATGGGCATTTACATCAACTGCGTCGTGATAACCATGTTTACGGATCAGCAGAGCGCGATCACGTTCAAAAACAAACTTGAAAACCGCGGCGTAAAGGTTTACATTCACCGTCCCACAAAGGGATATCCGCACGAGATAGACACCATCGTCTCCGACGAGGGCTACGGTGCGAATCCGTACATTCAGACCTCTCGTCCCCTCGTAGTGCTTACGGCGCCGGGGCCGGGAAGCGGCAAACTTGCGACTTGCCTCAGCCAGCTCTATCACGAGCACAAGCGCGGAGTGGAGGCGGGATATGCCAAATTCGAGACTTTCCCCATCTGGAATTTGCCTCTCAATCACCCCGTCAACGTCGCGTACGAGGCTGCCACCGCGGATCTGAAGGACGTGAACAAGGTGGACAATTTCCATCTTGACGCCTACGGCGAGATCACGGTCAACTATAACCGCGATATAGAGGTTTTCCCGGTGGTCCGCAGCATTTTGACGAAGATCACGGGCAAGGAGTGCATATACAAATCGCCTACGGACATGGGCGTCAACATGGCAGGTTATTGCATCTTCGACGACGAGGCGTGCCGCGAGGCGTCCAAACAGGAGGTGCTGCGCAGATATTATAAAGCGCTTTGCGACTTCAAGGTGGGCGCGGCAAACGAGGAGACAGTAAGCAGGCTTGAATTTTTGATGTCCAAACTGTCAATAAGTCCACAGGACAGGACAGTGGCGATCGAAGCGCACAAAAAGAGCGAGAAATCGGGCGGCGCGGGCGCCATCGCGCTTGAACTTCCCGACGGCAAGATAGTCACGGGCAAAAACAGCGACAGGATGAGCGCGGCGGCGGCTTGCATCTTCAACTCCGTCAAGGAGCTTGCGGGCATGCCGGACAGACAAAAACTCATCTCGCCCTACGTCATAGGCCCCATCCTCGACCTGAAGACGAAGATATTGAAGGAAAAATCGAACACGCTCACGCTTGAAGAGGCCCTGCTTGCGCTGTCCATATGCGCCGCGACCGACGCGAGCGCGGCAAGCGCGATAGAACAGCTGACCTGCCTCGAGGGCTGCGAGGCTCACTCCACGCACATTCTGTCAAAGGCGGACGAAAATCCGCTCAAAAAGTTGGGAATAAACCTCTCCTGCACGCCGGAATTCGCCTCGGACAACCTGTTTCTGGAATAACAACGCACAATTTCGCAAGATCATGCATGTATGCTATCAAGGAGGACGCAATGCTTTTTGAAAGAGATAAAATAGAAGACAAATTCAAGTGGGATCTTACCGAGCTGTTCGCCGACAACGAGGCTTGGGAGGAGAGTTTTTTCAAGACGGAAGAAAGACTGCCGCGACTTTTGGAATATCAGGGCAAACTTGCCGACAGCGACAAACTTTACGACTGTCTGGAGTTTTCCACGCGGCTTTCACACGACATCTCCGCGCTTTACCAATACGCCAAGCTCAATCAGGACCTCGACACGCGCGAGGCGCTGTATCAGGGAATGACAAACCGCGCCGAGACGCTGATAGTCAAGTACACATCTATAGGCTCGTACATCGACCCCGAGGTGTCCGCGCTGCCCGCCGAGAGGCTTAAGGAATTGTCCGAATCTTCCAAATTTGCCGATTATGACGTATACTTCAAAAACATAATCCGCAACAAGGACATTATTCTCTCGCCGAAAGAGGAAAAGCTGCTTGGCGAGGTCGGCCTTTTTGCAAACACCAACGACGACGTGTTTACGATGTTTGACAACGCGGACATAAAATTTGCCCCTGTACGCGACGAAAACGGAGAAAAGCGCGAGATGAGCCACGGCGTATACGCGCTGCTTTTGCAAAGCCCCTCGCAAAAGGTGCGCGCAAAGGCGTTTGAAAGTATGTTCACCGCCTACAAGGATCACATCAACACGCTTGCCGCAAACTATGCCGGCAACGTCAAGAAGGATTGGTTTTTCGCCAAGGTCAGAGGGTTTAAGAGCTCTCTCGATTACGCGATGTATATGGAAAACGTCCCGCCGACTTGCTATAACAAGCTGCTTGAGGCGGTGGGCAAGGGGACAAAGTCCTTGCACAGATATATCGCGCTTCGCAAGCGCATGCTCGGTGTGAAGACGCAAAACATGTATGACCTGTACGTGCCTCTCGTGCCCGAGCAGGATCTGTCCATGAACTATGAGGACGCCGTAGCCCTCGTCAAAGACGCGCTGTCCGTGATGGGCAAGGAGTACGGCGAAGTGCTCGCGTCCGCGTTCGAAAGCCGTTGGGTGGACGTTTACGAGAGCAAGGGCAAGCAATCGGGAGCGTATTCGTGGGGAAGTTACGGGGTGCATCCGTTTGTGCTTCTCAACTATCAGCCCACCGTGCACGAGGTCTTTACCATCGCGCACGAGCTTGGGCACTCCATGCACAGCTACTATTCCAACAAGTGCCAGCCCGAACCTAAGGCTGGATACGAGATCTTCTGCGCGGAGATAGCCTCCACGGTCAACGAGGTGCTGCTGCTCAAATACCTGCTTAAGTCCGCGACGGGAGACTTCAGAAAGTATTTGCTTTCCTATTATCTTGACATGTTCAGGACTACGCTGTTCAGGCAGACGCACTTCAGCGAGTTCGAGGCGGAGGCGCACGCGATGGTCGAGCGGGGCGAGCCCATAACCGCTCAATCTCTGTCCGACGTCTATTATCGCCTCAATCAAAAGTATTACGGCAGGTCCGTAAAGCACAACGACCTTATAAGATACGAGTGGGCAAGGATCCCGCACTTCTTCACAAGTTTTTATGTGTACAAGTACGCGACGGGGATCACGACCGCGGTGTCTATCGCAAATAACATCCTCGAAAAGGGCGCGCCATACTTTGAAAAGTACAAGCGTTTCCTGTCCGCGGGCGGCAGCATGCCTCCGCTTGACATCATCCGCCTTGCCGAGGTGGACCTTGAAAGCGACGCCCCATATAAGCGCGCGATAAAGGAATTCGAGGACGCTCTTAGAGAACTTGAGGATATGTGCAGGCAATGAAAGGAAGCGCGAAAAATTGCAGGATAAGGGGTTTAGCGGCGGCTTTTATGCTTGTCATCCTGCTGTTTTGCGCTTTTACGCTTTGCGCCTGCAACAGACAAGGCGCGCCCGCGAAGGAAGAAAAGATCGCGTATAAACTTGGCGTCATCGGCTACGGCTACGACGAGGAGACTCTGACAGTGACCGCGTACGTCGCGCTGTCCGGCGGGCAACAGCTTGAAATACCCCCTCAAAGCGCCGTGCGGGTAAGGGAGGCGAAGTCCCTGTTTTACAACTCCACGCGCATAGAGGTCAGCCTCAATTCGCGGGAAATTTGCGCTGCCGTAAGGGCGCAGACGCCCGAAGAAATCCGGACAAAAGATAATTTGATATATAATAGCTTGAGTGTTGCGCTGAGATATGATACAATCTATAAATCGGTGAAGACAAACGGCGAGCGCTTTACGCGGGCGGGCGGGTATACGCACATACTCGCGCTGTCCGAAGATGGCGACGACGTTTTCGTGCTGAGTCAGACTACGCAGAACTCCGCAAACTGGTATTCGCTGCTTATGGCGCTTGCGATAGCGCTGTTCGCGCTTGCGACGGGCGGATATCTGCTTTGGGCTCACGCGCGTGAAAAACATAAAGCTTGAGGTGCCTTATGCCTAAGAAAGAAGAGACAAAAATAACCCGCGCCATGCCCGCCAATATAGAGGCGGAACAGGCCGTGCTTGGATCGGCGCTTATCGACAACCGCGCCGCGGACGACCTCCTTCCCAAACTGAGGGAGGACGACTTTTTCGTAGAAAAGCACCGCGTCATCTTTAACGCCATGCTCGCCTTGCACGAGAAGAGCAAACCCATAGACACCGTCACGGTAAGCGACGCGCTGGAACTTGCGGGCAAGCTGGACGAGGTGGGCTCCGTGGCGTACCTCAGCGAACTTGCCGAAAGCGTGTTGACGTCCGCAAACGGCAACTATTATGCGGATATTTTGCGCAGAGACGGACTCATCCGTCGCGTCATTCAGGCGGGCAACGACATAGTAAAGACGGGCTATGAGGCGGAAGAGGGCATAGCCGCCCTCAGCGAGGCGGAAAGACTTGTCTTCCGCATCTCCGACGAGAACACCGAAAAATCCCTTGTCAAGGGCGACGCCGCGTTTGCGGAGGCGATGAACCGCATACAGGACGCGCAGGTAGGCAAAAAGCCCGCCAACATAATAAATACGCACTTCCCGCTGCTTGACAGGAGCACAAAAGGCCTTAAACCCGGCGAGCTTATCATACTTGCGGCGCGCCCCGGCGTAGGCAAGACGGCGCTTGCGTTAAACGTCGCCGTAAACGTCGCGCTCGAGGGAAAGACAGTCGCGATATTCTCGCTTGAAATGGACGCGCCCCTCATCGCAAAACGTATGCTTGCATACGCCTCGCAGGTCACTTTCAACGAAATGGACAGCCTCGGCGGCCTCAAGAACGACTCCACGGCAAAGCTGATGGACGCCTACAGAAGGTTGGGCGCGGCAAAGCTGTACATAGACGATTACAGACAAAATTCGCCAAACGACATCCTCTCGAAGTGCCGCAGGTTGAAGCGCGAACAGGGCCTTGACCTTGTGATAGTGGACTATTTGCAGCTGATGAAGGGCAACTCCCCCAAAGGCTTTGAAAGCAGACAGGTGGAAGTCAGCGAGATGTCGCGTATGATGAAGATATACGCGGGCGAACTCGGCGTGCCCATCCTCACGCTCTGCCAGATGTCCCGCGGCGCCGTGCAACGCAAGGAGGAGCCTCAACTGTCCGACCTCAGGGAGTCCGGCTCCATCGAGCAGGACGCAGACGTCGTGGTATTCTTGCACGACCCGTCAAGCATAAACGAGGCTATGCCCAAAAATCAGATCAAGCTGCTGATAAGGAAGAACAGAAACGGCCCGTTGAGAGAGATATGGCTGGATTGGCAGGGCGAAACCACCACTTTCAGGGAGTTTGAAGAGGGCAACGAACCCTCCGAATATTCAAGCGGGAAGAGGACGGAAGCTCCCGAAAAGGCGCGCGCGCCCAAAGTCGCCGCGCATATAGCCAAAGCAGAGGAAGAACCCGCTCCGCCTGCGGACGACGACGCGTCGGACAAGAAAGCTCCCGACGGAGACTTCAAGCGCTTTGCGGACATCGAGCCAGCAGGGGAGACCACCGCGCCCGATTCCGACGCCTACGGCCTTGACGAAGTGGAAGGCTCCGCGGTATTTTCGGACTCCGACAACGACGAGGATGAAGACGAATATACGGATATGTTCTCGGACGAGGAGGACGGCGACCTCGATTTTTAAGCCGATATATGCGCCTAAAGAGTAAGCAGTAAAGATGTTTCAGGCAATCAAAACGGTTGAATTTGAAAATTTTAAGAAAAATGCGCGCAGCGCGGCGAGGGAAATTTCCACGCCGCGCGTTTTTTTATTTGCCCGCAGCCGAACAGGTTGGAGGACAATGTTGGCGCCCATAAAAATTAAAACCTTAGCTTCAATGTGGGCCACCCGCAGCCGAACAGGTTGGAGGATAAAGTTCGCGTCTATAAAAATTATACTCCGCTTCCATGCAGACCGCCGCAACGTATAAAGTATATCGCGCCCGCCGCGCGCATATCATTTAGCATGTTTTTGGACGAAATTCGAAATAAACTTGGAGCGTGCGGCGAGATATTGCCGTTTACGCTTGCTATGCTGTCGCGGGATAAACTTGTTATAAGCGGCATAAAGAGCGTGCTAAGCGTGGATGAAGGGCTTGTCAGATTGCGCCTTGCGGGGGCTAAGGTAGCCGTGAGCGGCAAGGACCTGACTATTGCGGAGATAGGCGGAGGAGACGTCTATATCAAGGGCAGGATAGGAGGCGTGAACTTTGAAGAGAGCTGAGATC
>CANQCC010000070.1 GCA_947589635.1 uncultured Clostridia bacterium
CCGATAGACGGAGGTCACGTCGACATCAACGAGATACTTGCTCGCCTCGAATCGCTTAAGAGCGGCGACGCGTCCGCATGGAAAAATACGGCGGGCACGGCGAAAGATGTCAAGACCTATTGCGTCTACTTCAGGCTGACCGCCGACAACCACGACGCGTATTACGGCTATTATACCGTAAACATTTTCGACGCCGAGTACACCATCACGCTTAAAAGCAAACAACTGGACTTTACGGATATCGTTTACGGCGACTCCACGTCTTCTCTTGAAGATCTGAAAGCCAAGCTGCAGAATAATACAGTATCCATCGTCGCCTCCGCAAGCGGCGTGGCGACGGACGACCAAAAGGATACACTGTTTGCGGACGAAAAATTCATTTTGTACATCCTCAAAAACGGCGCCAAATACGGGGACTCCAAGTTCGAGGTGGGCGAATACAGCCTTCAGGCAAGCTATATCGACTCCGACGGCGGAGAAGATAAGCACGTGACCTTCAAGTGGAAAGTCAGCGGAGTTGAGGGTGACGGCAGTCCCGTCTTCACTGTGTCCCGACGCGAATTGACGATAATAAGTCTGAAAGACTACAATTCATCCAAGGAATATAAGGGCGAGGCGTTTGACGACATAGACGTCCAATTTGGCAACCTTGCGCCGGGCGAGGAGCTGAATAAGGGCGTCGACTACGTGTTGAGATACAACGGCGGGTCGGTTTTACCCTTCGCCGCAAACAGCTATACCGTCACGGCGGAACTGCTTGAATCTTCCGTCGCGGCAAACTACAAACTGAAAGAAGACGCGTCGATAAAGTTTGATATAGAAAAGGTTACGCTGTCCTTCAGCGTTCCCGTCGGCGACGTCTACAACGGACAGCCGCACGCGCTTCTCTCCTCCATACCAGGGAAAGGGAACGATCTGCTGATGCGCGACGTGGATTACGCCGTCTTGTATGACAACGACGCGGCGCTTCCGCTTGCCGCTAAAACATACAAAGTTAAGGTCGTCCTTCGCGACACCGCGCTTGCAAACAACTACGAATGCGAGGCGGAAAAGGACTATGTGCTTGCGCAAGCCTCGGTCGTAAAACCCACCGCCGCTTCGGCGGACTCCACGTTCGTTTACAACGGCGAGGACAGGTCGATGACCATAAGAGACTACTCGGACAGCCTTATGTCGGCGAAAGCGGACGACGGAAGCTGGTTCAACATGTCTACGGGCGCGTTTTCGGCAAGGAGGGTCAAAGACGGCGGATATACGCTGACAATATCCTTGAGAGACTCCGCCAACTATAAATGGGCGGACGGTGGCGCCGCCGAGGTGACGTTTACGCTTACGCTGACAAAGGCGGCGCTCGGCTTCGAAGTGCCGGACGGAGGAGCCTATGACGGGCGCAGCCGTACGTTGCTTGCCACAATAAACGGCGAGGGCAGCGACATGCTTGTGAGGGGAAGAGACTACGACGTGATGTACAACGGCGAGGACGCGCTTCCTCTTGCGGCGGGCAGCTATATCGTCACGGTGCGGCTTAAGAGCAGCGAGCTTGCAAACAACTATTCAAGCGATATGCAGGTCACCTATACGATAGCAAGGGCAAAGATGGCAAAACCGACCGCGGAAGATAGCTCCGTGTCCTACGTCTACAACGGCGAGACTCAGGGGATGACCATCGCAGGCTTTGATGATGAGCGCATGATCGCGGTCGTCACGGACGGCGCTTCGTTCGGCACGTTTTCGGGGAAATTCTCCGCAAAGAACGTTCGCGAGGGCGGGTATGAACTTGCCATATCGATCGCGGACAAGACAAACTATGAATGGCGTGACGGCGGGCAAGGCGACATAAAGTTTGCGATTACGCTGACAAAGGCGTCGCTCGACTTCGAATTGGCGGAGGGAGAAAGCTACGACCCGATGGGATACGACATTCTGGATACCATATCCGGCAAGGCGCGCGACGTGCTTAAAAAGGATGTGGACTTCAGCGTGAAGTTCAACGATTCTGCGGCTATGCCGACAAAAGTTGGAGTTTACAGCGTCAAAGCGGAGCTTTTAACATCCGAACTTGCAAACAACTACACTCTTATCGCCGGGACAAAGACCTACAGGATAACCAAAAAGCAGCTGGCAAAGCCCACCATGGAAAACGTCGAACTTACCTATAACGGACAGACTCAATTCGCGAGGGTAAGCGGCTTTGACTACGCCACGATGAGCGCGGATAACGAGGACTTTGTCGGCGACAGACTCAACGGCGTGAACGCGGGCGTACATTCCGTCGCGATCTCCCTGCTGGATACCGAAGAATACGAGTGGGAGGGCGGCGGCGAGATCGTCACGCTGTCCTTTGCAATTTCAAAGGCGCCGCTCAACTTCGGCGTGCTCGGCGCGGGTGCGTACGACGGATCCGAAAAAGCCGCCGAGATAGCGTTTGAGGGCTTGCTTGGCGACGAATTCCTGCTCCCGGACGAAGATTATGTCGTCAGATACAACGGCGGCGAGGCGCTTCCCGTGGGCGCGGGCAGTTACGCAGTCAGCGTGCAACTGCTTGACACCGTCTATGCAAACAACTATACCGTGACGACCGCTTCTTGTCCGTTCGTGGTGGAGAAGGCGAAACTTGAAAAGCTGATTTCACAACAATTCATCTCCGAGATGCACGGCAAGACCAAGACTTTTGACATCGCGGGCTACGACGAGGCCAAGTATGTGCTTTCGGGCAGCGTACAGGGCGGAAAGCTCGCCGTCAAGCGCGAGGGGCGTTACACCGTCACCGTGTCCATCAAGGATAAGGCCAACTACGCCTGGGACGACGGCTCGACCGACGATATGACGATAACGATGACCATTGTGGATCCTCGTCCGATAGGCTTTGAGGAAACTGTCGCGATGGCGACGGCGATCCCCGCGGGCACGCTCTCGCTTGCGGGCGCGGCGTTGGGAATAGCCTTGAAGCTGCGTAAGAAGCGCAAAAAGCCGTCTGCGGATCGTGGCGACGATACGGATAACGAAGGCGGGGCGGACTCCGAAGATAAGACAAGCTCAAAAGAAGACGTAAACTCCGACAAGGAGGCCGATCCCGAAGAGGGCATGAGTTCCACTACAGAGACGAACGTCAAAGAGGATACAAACTCAAAAAAAAGAAGAAGCCGTAAAAGAGGGTGAAAAATAAGCCGCTTGCGACCTATTGCAGGCGAAAGTCATGATTCGCCATACAATAAGCCGCAAGGCAAAAGCGCAAATAAAGGCGCTCCTCAAAAGGATAGTGCGACAAACAAGCGAAAAGTTTTTATTGTAATGCGCATTATGGCAAGTCGAATAAATATCCGTCGGGTTATCCGGCGGATATTTATGATGAGAAAGAAGTCGGGGATCGCCCCGGCTTCTAAGCTGTAATTTTGTTGTTTTGATCGCCTCGATGGCGCGCAGAGTTTACACAAACAAGTAGATCAATGCGATAAGGAATATCGTAAACAAGTACATGACCGAAAATACGTTGTACTCCTTTTTGGCGACCGGCTTGTTCGCGTCGAAGAAGAACAGGAACGGGATCGCAAACAGCGCGTAGTACGACTTGCCGAATCCCCAATTGGAGGCGAAGGACATCGACCCGAGGAAGAAATCTATCCCCGCGAGGAACAACAGCCAGATGCTCAGGTACGTCGCGGTATCAAGCGACCTTGTGTTTGCCTCCTCGACGGTCTCATATATAAGAGTGGTCGGGCGGAACCATTTTTTGCCGTCGGGGGAGAAGCGCACGCTTCCTTCGTACGGCAGCGGGCGGCGTTTGTGACGATGGAACGCCGCGATTATGCTTGCGATGAATATGTAGTGGGGCAACGCCTTTGTCGGGAACAGGCACAACAGGATTATCCTCGGCGGCATAGCGCCCTCTCTAATCAGGCCGTTCAGCACGAATGTCGTTATGACATACGCCACGGGCAGCAGCCCCAACATGCGGAATGCCGTAAGTTTCAGTTTGTTGTTTGCCCACTTTGGCCGCGTGCAGAAGAACATGCACATCAGAAGGCAGAGCAACTGATCCAGAAATACGTTGAAGGACGGGATGTTTTTGAGGAAGAGTATGATAAGTTTGTTTGTGACAAGGTCCCTCGCCGCTTCAAGCATTACCTGGGTGTTTTCTGTGGGAATGGACTTTATGCCAAGCAGGTTGAGGGCTTGATTTACCGCTTCGGCGATGTCGGCGTATTGGGTGGATATCACGTTGAACAGCTGTATAACAAGCAGGGATATCATGCCTGTTATCAGCGAATATATCACCAATTCCACGACGAACATCAGGATGGCGAATATCGCGAGGCGGCATATGGTTTTGCCCATGGCGTCGCGGTTGAGGTTAAGCACGAAGGTCACAATCGCGACAAAGTAGAGGGGAATGACGATAGCGCCCATGTTTTTGAGCGACTCGATAAACGCGCCGAATTGCCCCTGCAACTTGAAGGAACTTAGCGCGTCGAGTATGCTGAACACGTCCACCTTGTCTATGGCGCTAAGAAGCTTCGTCGCCTGGTTAAGCGCGTTGAGAATGACAAAATACGACGCGATCAGCGTCAGAGCAAAGAAAAACGTAGCGACGTATCGCAAAAACACAAAACTTTGTTTCTTTCCGTACAGCAATCCTTCGTTAATGCCCATTTTCTTCTCGCTTTTGCTCCTTCGATAGAGTCGCCAAGCACATCCTTTTACGTTTCGCTTTCAACAAGCTGTTTCATTATATGCCGATTTATTTTGAGTCAGATTTGCGCCGCTTTTTCACGCTTCCATTATGGACTCGCCGCCCATATCCATAATGCCAAACACTTCGGCGGCGTATTCTCCGTCCTTAAGAGGATGCGCTTTAAGCTCGTCATACGTCATGGTCATGCGCATTATTGCGGCCTGAGAGTAGTGCTCCACGCCAAAGATGTCCGTCACCACAAATTGATACACGTACACCATATTTTCAAGCGGATCTTCGTATACTTCGTATCCGTTTTCGCCCACGGGGACGTCTTCCGTCCGTTGAGAGGGGGTCACATTGCCCACCTCAAATCCGTCTCCCACCGCAACATAGTGCACCGAAAGATAAGGATATTCCACCTGAATGCTGTCCGTAGGCTTAAGCAAGGTCAGCTCCTTGTCGGACATGCCCGTGACGGGATCTATGCCGTTCCAGGCGCCCAGGATCTTATAATACCCGCCCATAGCGTACGAATCGTCCCAGATGTAGGCGAACCTCAGGTTTGTCCTCTCGCCGTTCAAAATTATGGGCGCCGTATAGATGACGTATTCCGCCGTGGTCTCGATGGGAGACACAAACAGCTTGCAGCCGTTAAGCGTTATCCAGATGCCGCGGAAGTTGCTGTGACAGTCGAGGTCATCCCAAGAGCCGAGTATGTCGTTGTCCCGCCCATAGCGCGAGTAGGCAAGATCAAGATAGGAGAGGTTTTCGCCCCTGCCTATCTCGGCAAATTCCACAAGATCGAAATCGTACGACAGCACGTAGTCGATGGAGGATTCGTCAAGCTTGATGCCAAACGAGCCGTCCTCCCGCTTGCTGCCGTTGTCGGAAAACTTGATTGGATCCGCGGGGATGTTCGAATATACAAAGTCAAGATAGTCCTCATATGACTCCGACGGGCAAACGCCGTCAAAATACTGCGCCAGCTGCTTTTCGTCGAAATGCAGGGGATAGAAGAAGGACAATCCGTTCGATTTGTTCTTTTCTTTGCCGAAGACGTTGCATATCACGGCGTCTTTTATTGCGACGGACAGAGCTTCCGCCTCCTCGCAGGCAGTGAAGTTTTCCGCAAAATGACCGAGGTCTATCAGGTTGCTGTAGCCCTCTAAATCCGTAGTCCCGCCGTACTTTTGCGATATCTTGGCGCTTTGAGCGACCTGCTGCACGCCTTTCGCGGAAGTCGCGTCGTCTTTCATGCTTTGCGTTACGGCCTCGAACGCTTTTTTCAGGTCGTCGAACTTTGAGAAGTCTATCGCGGAAAGAGTGGCGGTGGCGTCCTTTTCGTTAGCCTTGCACTTTTCAAAATATGCGTTCGCGATTTCCTCGCAAAGCTGTCCGCCTGATATGGAGCTGTCCTTGGCGACGGCGCTTATAAGAGCGTCGTAGTCCCACCCGCCGGACGGCTCGATCTCCTCAGACGCGAGCATATAGCGCGCGTACGGCTGAAGCATATGCGCGGTCTCGTAGTTTGCCATAAGGCAGGCGTCAAAACCTATCAGCTCAAAGCGATCCGTCATTTTGGACCGCGCCTTTTTAAGCGCCGCGTCCATTTCCGAAAGGCTCAGCGCGTCAAATTGATAATTTTCGTCGTTCGCGACGCCGTTCAGACTTCCGCCGCCGTGATCCCAGACTATCGCGCACATCTTTTCGGCGGGGCTTGTCTTAACGCAATACTCCAAAAACTCCGCGAAGGTCTGCTCCTTGCCCATATTTGCCTGGGGCAATTTTTCAAGCAGAGTAAGTTTGCCGTCCGCTATTTTGTAGCGGCAAATCCCGTCGTTCGGGATGTCGTGCGAGCGCCACTTTGCCGCGCCGCCCGTCTCGACGATGACGCTCACGTTGTCGGGGATGTCCGCGCCAAGCAACTCGTCTATGTTTTTGCCAGCCGCGCCCATCTTAGTCTCGAGATTAGAGCCGCAAAGATATATGAAAACGCCCCACGTGCCCGCCGCGCCCATGGGCTTCTCGACGTTTTCGGGGCGTTTGCGAGAACACCCGAAAAAACATGTCGCGACAAGCAGCAAGACCATCACTACAAGCGGAATTTTACTCTTAAATATCTTCACCATATTTTCTCCGGCGCGGCGCTTCGGCCGCAGAGTTTGCGCGCGAAGTCAAAACATTATATACTTATATTATAGTAACAACTATATATTCTTGTCAAACGATTGTCGCTTTGTTATCGCCGGATACTTGCGCCATCAACAAAGATATGGTCAAAGATAGAAATATACTTTTGGTGGATGATATCTATACTCATGGGGTTTTTGTCGCTGAAGATGTTTTGCAGACGCTGTTGAATTTGGGTGCAAAAAGCATTATAATGTATGTGATCGCAAGGGCAAAGCAGCAATGAGCAGTCTTTTGGCACAAAAACTTAATGGGGCTGTATTGAGGGGCAAAATAAAATCACGTTCCGACTTTTGGCGGAACAATTTTGACGTTGAAAAAATCGAAAATATTGCGCAAGCCGAAACTGAAAGAATCGCCGACTCAGAAGAGCGCGGGATAGGCTTGGTTTGTTGCTTTGATGAGGAATTTCCGCATATAAACGGAAACATCAAACTCTCGGAGCGTCCGTTTTTGCTTGCATACAAGGGCGATATAAAGATGTTGAACGACATCGGACATAATGTCGCCGTCGTAGGCTCGCTCTCTCCCGACGAGCGCATTTCTGCGCTCGAAGAATATGTTGTCGAGGCGCTTGTGAAGGAAAAATTCAATATTGTCAGCGGCTTGGCGCGGGGATGCGATACCGTTGCGCACAGAGTTTGCCTTGACGCGGGCGGCAAAACCATAGCAATTTTGCCCACGACATTTGAAAGCATCTATCCGCCCGAAAACGCGGCGCTCTTGGACGAGATCGTGAAAAGCGGCGGGCTTGTCGTCACCGAATATGTGACCGAACCGAAAAGTTACAAGGAAAAGATAGCGCGATTTATCGAGCGGGACAGATTGCAGGCGATGTTTTCGCGCGCGGTCGCGCTTATCGCGAGCCATGTCAAGGGCGAGAGCGACAGCGGAAGCAGACACGCCATGCAAAAAGCGGCAGAATATAATGTTCCGCGCTACGTCATGTACAACGAACATACCGATAATGCCGCGCCGATCTTCGCCCTCAACCGCACAGAATTAGAAACGGGTGCGGTCATTTTGATGCCGACAACCATAGAGCACATTAACCATGAAATATTTGATTGATTTAGACGATACTATAATTTATTCAACCGACTTAAATAACGACGCGTATAACTATGCTCTGCGCAAATACCATTTGAAAACTTTGGAAAAGAACG
>CANQCC010000071.1 GCA_947589635.1 uncultured Clostridia bacterium
GGAGCGTACTTAAGCGTACGTGACTTGCAGCCTTGCGGGTTTTTCGCGAAGTAATTGGCGTTTACACGCGGTTTTTATTTGGTGCCGAACAGACGATCGCCGGCGTCGCCAAGTCCCGGCAAGATGTAGCCCACTTCGTTGAGTTGGCGATCGAGGGTAGAGACATAGATCTTCACGTCGGGATGAGCGTTGGCGACGGCTTCGACGCCTTGAGGAACGCCGATGATGTTCATGAGGCGGATCTCCTTGCAGCCGCGCTTTTTTAGGAGGTCTATCGCGCCTATCGCGCTGCCGCCTGTGGCGAGCATGGGGTCGAGCAAAATTGCGATGCTGTTTTCGATGCCTTCGGGAAGTTTGCAATAGTACTCGTGCGGCTCGAGGGTCTCCTCATCGCGATAGAGGCCGATATGCCCTACTCTTGCGGTCGGGAAAAGCGTGTGCACGCCGTTGACCATGCCGAGGCCTGCGCGCAGGATGGGTATGATGGTGACCGCGTTGTCGGCGACCATAGTCTGCTCCGTCTTTTCAAGCGGCGTTTCGACGATGACCTTCTTGGTGGGGACGTCCTTGAACGCCTCGTAAACCATAAGCGTGGTGATCTCCTCGACGAGCTCTCTGAACTCCTTCATGCCCGTAGCCTTGTCGCGCAATATGGCGACTTTGTGGCGGATGAGCGGATGATCGAAAATTGTGACGTTTTGATATTCTTTCATGATTACACCTCTTATTTGGGCGGAAAGCGCTCTCCCCGCCTTAAAAGAGGGCATACGGAGGCGCACTCCGTATGCCCTGCAAAAATTATTCTTCCGCGGTAACAGTACCTTCGGTCTCGACAGTCTCTTCGGTGGCAGTCTTTTCGCCGCTTGCCGAAGTTTCCTCAATTGCCGTATTCGCTGTCTCTGCCGTTTCAGCCTGAGCTTCGCCCGCGCCTACTTCATAGGTGCTGTCCGCTCCTACGGGCGCCGCCATAAGGCTTTCGGGCTTTTCGTCGACATTGCCGCTCTTCTTTTCGATCGCGGTGATGATGGCGTTGGTCACGATGCCGAGGATGAGCGCGGTCGCTATGGACGTGATCTGAATGGTCTTTGCAACATGACCGTTGCCTTCAAGCTCGTACGGTATCTTAATTGCAAGTCCACCGATGCCCGCGATGAGAATGGCGCTGACGACAAACAGGTTCTTGTTCTCGCCAAGGTCGATGTTCTTGAACATTTTAAGTCCGCTGACCGCGATGAAGCCGTACAGGGTCAGGCACACGCCGCCCATTACGCAGCTGGGAATGGTGCGCAACAACGCCATAAGCGGGGTAATGAAGCTCAAAATTATGCACATGCAGGCCGCAGTGAATATCGTCCAGACGGACGCGTTTCTTGTGATAGCTACGCAGCCGACAGACTCGCCGTATGTGGTATTGGGGCACATACCCATAACAGTACCGGCGATAGAGCCGACGCCGTCGCCAAGGAGCGTTCTCTTGAGGCCGGGCTCGCCTTCGACAAGGTCTCTGCCGATGATGGAGCCAAGGTTCTTATGGTCCGCAATATGCTCCGCAAACACGACGAGCGCGACGGGGATAAACGCAAGCGCGACTTCCGCAACGCCGGGGCCGTTGAGCAACGTACCCTCTTGCATAACGCCTTCCACAATAGCGCCGATGGACGCCTTGCCGTTGATAATTTCTTTGATAGCCTCAATAAGCGCAAAATCGGGATAATTGAGGAACGCTGTCACGCCATTGAAGGCTTTTGCGCCGTTCTCCGTAGTATGTACAAAATTGTCGACCAGCGGTTGCCAATTGACTATTTTGAGATAGTTGACGTTTGCGCCATAACCTATCGCAGAGAAGAGAGACGCCACAATGTAGCCCGCGCCGATGCCGATGATAAAGGGGATGAGTTTGGGCATTTTGAACTTCTTTTGGCAGGAGCAAAGGATGATAGTGATGAATGTTACAAGTCCGCAAAGCAGGCCTATAAGGTTGTAATCTCCGTTGATGGCGTCGCCGCTTGCCTTGACCATATCGCCCATTGCGCTGCCCGCAAGGCTGAGTCCGATAAGCGCGACCGTAGGCCCGATGATGACGGGAGGCATAAGCTTGCTGACCCACTTGGTGCCCGCAAAGTGGATGATGATGGCAAGCACCACATACACAAGACCCGCAAAGATTGAACCGACCAAAATACCGAGGTAGCCAAACGCCATAGCCGCTGAGAGCGAACTCAAAAACGCGAATGAACTGCCGAGGAACACGGGGCTCTTAAACCTTGTGAAGAGCAGGTACACTATCGTGCCAACGCCTGCGCCCAAAATTGCAGCGGGGATTTGAGTCGGCAGACCGATGATCGTGGGGACGGCGATCGTCGCCGCCATGATGGCGAGGACCTGTTGGAAAGCGAAAACAAGCAACTTTCCGAATGGCTTCGGCACATCTTGCACGTCATAGATGAGATTGTTTTGATTGTTTGCCATAACAATATCTCCTATATATAGATTTTCCTCAAAAAAAGATGCCCCCGAGAGGACATCAAATTTTCACGCAAGCGTGGAGGAGAGAATTTCAGAGGGCACTTCGACCGTCAAAGCGCAAATCTTTGCAAAATTTGCATAACGCTTTAACTTTAAGAGCGAGCCCCTCATATCCGCCTCCGCAAATATTATCGTGAAAGATATTAACACAGATTATAAAAAATGACAACAAAATTCGACCGCGTTTTAAGTTTTTCTAAAGAAAAACACAAAAAGTGCGCTGCTATCTCAAAAAACTTCTCAACTCGTCAAGATCGAAGGATGGCACATAGTCCTCTATCGCGCTTGAAAGCTCCTGCGAAAAGCCGTTTTTAAGCCCGGCTTCAAAAAATGCGTCCGTCGCTGCGTCATACTCCTCCGCCGTCAACCTGCGCCCAAGCGTGGGATGCCCCATGACGGCGGGGGTCGGGAAATACTGCCCCATCACGCTGACGTACAGCGACTTGTCTATCTCCGCGATGTCTCGCATGACCTTGCGCGTATTCTCTGCGGCGGAGGGCAACACGAGGTGGCGCACTATCACGCCCTTTATCATAATTCCGTCCTCGTCAAACACGTCGCGAGGCTGCTGCCGCCTCATCTCGGCGATCGCCGCTTTTGCCGTTTCGCGGTAGTTTGCGGCGTGCGAGTATTCCCAAGCAAGCGCGTCGTCTCCGTACTTGAAATCTGGCAGATATATGTCTACAAACCCCTCAAGTTTTTTGAGGTTCGCCACCGTCTCATATCCGCTGCTGTTCCACACAATCGGCACTTTAAGTCTCGATTTTGCAATTTTAAGTGTGTTTATAAGCAAATTTGTCCAATTTGACGGCGTCACAAGATTTATGTTGTGCGCGCCCATTTCGACAAGTTTTTCAAAGCCTTTTATAAGCTGATTACTGCTGACGTCCAGTCCCTTTCTACCGTGCGAGATCTCCGCATTCTGGCAAAAGGCGCATTTCAGATTGCAACCCGAAAAGAAGACGGTCCCGCTTCCTCTCGTCCCGGATATGCAGGGCTCCTCAAAAAAGTGCAGCCCCATGCGGGCTATTCTGAATGTTTGCTCCCCGTCACTCATTTCGTCTGTTTTTTGCCCGTCGCGAGCAAGGCCTTCTCATAGCGTTTTGCCCACTTTGCTATCTTTTTGAGGTCGTATTTGCCCGGTATCTTCGCGGCGATTTTCTTTGCCTTCGCCGCTTTTATAAGGCAGCCGAGCGCGCCGCAAGTGAGCGACGGCTTGCCAAGCAGCAAGCATATCTTTTTCAATATGGACTTTGCGGGGATCTTGGGTTTTTCGCCCGACGTATCCGTGCTTACAAGCGCGAGGTCGCTCTTCTCTATAAGGCCGCCTCCGAACACCCAATCTATCTTTTTTGGGTCAAGATCAAGCGCCCATCTTTTGAGGACGTCTATAAACGCGAAGCCCGCGCCTATCTCCTTCATATATCTCTTTTCAAATTCCCAGAGCGAGGCCGCCGAAAAGTCGTCGATTTCCTTTATCCTGTCCGCAAGCAGCTTGCCCGCCTTCATGGAAGATTCTATTCCGCTGCCCATAAGCGGCATGGTCATGAACGCGCTGTCGCCCACCGCGACATAGCCGTCCGCGACAAATACTCCCGCCGCCGCCCTCAGGCAGATCTGCACTTTGTGGGCGCGTATCAATCTTTCGCCAAGCACGGGATTTTGCGCGCGCAGGTCGGATATGGCGTCGGCGATCTGTTCGTCGGACAGCGAGCCCACGCGGCCTATCAACACGTCCACAAGATTCTCTTCCACAAGATTGCACCAGCTTATGCCCGCCTCGCCAAGGTGCTTGACGTGCATGGTACATTCTATGTCCTCTTCGCGGGTATTCTCCCCCGCCGCCCTGTCAAAGAAGGCGCGATATCCAAACAGCACGCCGTTGCCGTCGGGCGCCTTTTGCACGAGAAATTTTGAAGGAAGCTGCGCGCGGAAAGGGGAGTTCATGCCGCTTGCGTCTATGACAAGATCGAAGCGTTCCTCACCCTCGAAAGTGCGTATCCCCTTGACCGCGTCGTCCTCGACTATCAAAGAGGTTACGGGAGTTTGAAACAGCGCTTCTCCTCCCGCCTTTTCAAGCTCGCTCGCAAAATACTCGCTGAGGCCGCGGCGATAGACCGATATCTCTTCCATGGGCGGAAGAGGAGGCACGGGAAGAGAATATTTTCCGTCCGGAGACACAAAAAGCCACTTGCGCTTTTGTCTGTATACGTCCTCGGGCGGCATGTCGAGGTCGCACAGCCCGAAGATGTCCGCTCTGATGTCGTCCTCCCAATCGTAGCTTACTTGTCCTCTTTCGGCTTTTTCGAAGACCTTGACGTCGTATCCCGCTTTCGCAAGCGATATCGCGGCGCACATTCCGCCCTGACCCATGCCTATAACGGCGATTTTTTTGCCCATCTGCCACCTTCTTATGCTTGTCTCCGCCAAAAGCGAAGCATATTTTATCAAACACATTATAACATCGTCGGCGCCCGTTGTAAACGCCCTTATTTTTGCGGCGCTAAAGCACTTTTCTCTTTACATGGATATTGATTGATGTTATTATAATATAAGTATATTACAGCGGTTCGGGCGTAACGGAGCGCGCGCGAAAAAAGGAGTTCGTTTGAAATTCGGGGAGCTTAAATCGCATCTGAACGAGGCGCTTGCGGGCAATGGATTTGCCCCCGCTTATCTCGTACACGGAAACGAAGACTACCTTGTCGGCGAGGCGGCAAAAATGTTTTCAAAGGTCGTCGACGGCGAGTTTGCAAACTTCAACTACACCGTGACGCACGACGCGGAAGAGGCTGTCGACACGCTGTACACCTTCCCCGTTTTCGACGTCATCCGCGTTTGCGTGCTCGACCTGTCCGAGGGCGCGGACGAGGCGGCGAAACAGCGCGTCAAGGCCTATCTCTCCTCCCCCGCGCAGGAGTCCGTGCTTGTGCTTATCGCGGACGACCCCGTGATAAGAGAGGTCAAGACGCCTTCCTGCGAAGACGTGACCTGCTCCGCGCTGTCGCGCGAGGAAACGGAGGAATACGTCAGATCCCTCTTCAAAGAGGAGCCCGCCGTGGACGTCGCGCCTGACGCCGTGGATGAGCTTATTGTGCGCACCGGCTCCTCGCTTGCCCGCATAGTCAGCGAAGTGAAAAAACTCAAGGCGTATTCGCCGAGCGGGATAAAAAAGCGCGACGTTGAAGATATGGTCGCCCCCGACATGGACTATCAGGTCTATCTGCTTGCGGAGGCGGTCAGCAAGCGCGACGGGAAGGCCGCGCTTACGCAACTTGACGTCATGCTCAACGACGGAGTGACGCCGCGCACGATAATGAACGCGCTGTACGACCGCTTCAGAAGGCTGTTGCACGTGTCTCTCAACAAAAACCGCTCCAACGAGGAGCTCGCGCGCCTGTTCGGCTTCAAAAAACCCGGCGCGATATACTTTTTGAGGCAAAATGCGGAAAATTATTCGCAAGTGCGTCTTAAAAACATAGTCGACTATCTGCACGGGCTGTTGTACGCGTCGGTGACGGGCGCCCGCTCGGAGCAGAGCGCAATGTACGAGGCGATGCTCGACATACTCAATATGTGATCAAGGAGGTCTGAATGGTTCCCAACAAGCTGGATAAAAAATACAGGATCCCCATTATTTTAGGGCTGTTGTTTGCGACTTACGTATGCAACTTCTATTCGATATATGCGACCGCGCTCGACATGAAGGCGGGCGTTTTCGCCCCCGACCTCGGGCCTCTCGCCACGCTTGTGGGAGTGCTTGACATAATATTTTCGTACGGCGTCGTGCCCACGCTGATGTGCGCTCTGTACGCGTTTATAGTGTGGCAATTCGGCGCATATCGCTTTGTCAGGTGCATATCCCGCTCGGACTTTTGCTTCTTTACAATGTTGCATATCGCCGCAAGCAGGCTGCTTATGGGCATAATAAACGCGTTTGGGATAATAAATCCCGACCTTATATACTTTACCACGCCGATGCTCAACTGCCTTCTCAACGGCGGAGCGCTGATGTTTATGTTCTTCTTCACGTTCGAGCGCGTGTACCGCTTCAATCCCGCCGAAAAGTTCAACGCCTTCAAGGTGTGGGGGCTTTGGCTGATGATAGGCGCTGCCCTCGATACCGTAGTCGTAGACGTGACGATGTTGATCTTGAGAAACTACCCCGATTTGCTTGACGAGCTGCTCGGCATCCCCTACGGCGCAAACATAACGGCGCTCACGGCGGGCTGCATAACAGGAATCGTAGTGTATTTCGCCCTGCTTGCCACCATGATTGGGCTTGGGTTTGCGCTTAAAAGTAAGGCGCGCCTGTTCACCAACCCCGAAACGAGAGGCGCCTATTACGACGCGCACCCAAACAACCCCTACTCCTACCGCTCGGACGCGCAAGACGTCTTCTCGGACGTCCCGGGAGAGGAAAACAATTCGAACAGTGACGACGACAAAGTGTTTGAGGAATTCGACATCTGAATCGCGCAAGGAGATAATTTATGGACTTTAACTTTGTGGAATGGGCAAAAAACCTCGACGCCTACGCGGCGATAGACTTCGTACTGCTTGCGGCAGTCTTCGTCGTGATATTGCTTTTCTTTATCTATAAGCGCAACGTCAAAGTGCTGTGCCTGCTGCTGCTTGGCGTAGTGCTTGAGATCGCAGTGCTTGTGCTGTCGGAAATTGTGGGCGAAGCAAACGGAAATATGGGCGCGCTTACGCTTGCAAAATATATAATGCGCTACGTCGTCATCTTCGACATCGTGTGCGCCTGCGTCGTCTATCAGAACGACTTCAAAAACATCTTCCAGAAGGTGTCCAGCCAAAGACAGTTTGAAGTGCATACCAGCGACGACGAGCTGAGAGAAGCCACTGCGGAGATCCTCACCGCCTGCCAGGATATGTCCAAACAAGACGTCGGCGCAATAATCATAATCGACTCCGTCGGCGATATCCACGACAACATCCTCGACACGGGCACCCGCCTCGGCGCTACCCTCTCCGCCCCACTGCTTGAAAGTATCTTCAACACCAAAGCCCCCTTGCACGACGGCGCAGTCATCGTCCGCGGAAATAAAATAATCGCCGCAGGCTGCTTCCTCACCCTCACCCAGCGTAACGTCAATAAGGAAATGGGCACCCGCCACCGCGCCGCCATCGGCGTCACCGAGGAAACCGACGTCCTCTCCATCGTCGTCAGCGAGGAAACCGGCATAATCTCCGTCGTCAAACACGGCGAGATCAAACGCTATATGACAATGGATAAGCTGCAGGACGAGGTTGAAGAGGCCTACGGCATCTCCCCCACCGCCATCGCCATGCGCGAAGCCACTATCCGCAAGAAAAAACGCAAATCCGGCAGATTTTATTGATTGCTCGGGGTTTATACCTCATATGCTTATGCGGCGCTCCGCTCCGCGCTTTCGCTCGGAACGAAACGCCGATATGTTATTATTTATGCGGGGCTCCTCGCCCACACCTCGGCAAAGGGCGTAACACCCTTTG
>CANQCC010000072.1 GCA_947589635.1 uncultured Clostridia bacterium
TGACGCCAGCGTCAGACGGCCCACCGGAGAATCATAAACGGTTCCGTATATCATTCGTCCCGCCTCTCTATCTGCTTGCGAAGAGGCTGATCGCGCAAGGCAATAAAGTCGCGGTCATATTGGGCTTCAACACCGCGGACGAAGCGTTTTACGAGAAGGAGTTTGCGTCTCTCGGCGCTGACGTAACGGTGACGACTGTGGACGGCAGCTACGGCGTGAAGGGCTTCGTCACGGACGCCATGGACGGGGAGTATACGCACTTTTACGCCTGCGGTCCCTACGCCATGCTGAAGGCTGTGGCGGGCAAGGCGAAATGCGGCGGCTCCGTATCCCTCGAGGAGAGAATGGGCTGCGGATTCGGCGCCTGCATGGGTTGCAGCATCCAGACTAAAAACGGGATAAAGCGCGTGTGCAAGGAAGGGCCCGTCTTTGACTCGCAAGAGGTGATATGGCAATGAAAAATCAGGTCATCATAACAAAATCAAACGTTTATCATGACGATTTATCACTTGAAGTATGCCTTTCGGGCATAAAGCTGGACAATCCCGTCATTCCCGCTTCGGGCACGTTCGGTTTCGGATATGAATTTGCGGACTTTTACGACATAAACTGCCTCGGCTCCATCGCGCTTAAAGGGACGACGAAAGAGGGAAGATACGGCAATCCTCTTCCGCGCATTGCGGAGTGCACGGCAGGGCTTATCAACAGCGTCGGGCTTCAGAACCCCGGCGTGGACAAGGTCATAAGCGAGGAACTGCCAAAGCTGAAAAAGTGCTTCTCAAAACCCGCCGTCGCAAATATATCCGGCTTTTGCATAGACGACTATGTTTACGCCGCCGAAAGACTTGACAAAGAGGAGCAGATTGGCATACTCGAGATAAACATAAGCTGTCCCAACGTCCATAACGGCGGGATGAGCTTCGGCACGGATCCCAAAAGCGCCTACGCCGTCACAAAGGCGGTCAAAGATGTAACAGAAAAACCCGTGTATATGAAACTGACCCCCAACGTCACGTCCGTCGTCGATATAGCGAAGGCGTGCGCGGACGGCGGCGCGGACGGAATAAGCCTTATAAATACGCTGCTGGGCATGCGGATAGACCTGAAGACCCGTCGTCCCGTCATAGCCAACAAGGCGGGCGGATTTTCGGGCAGGGCGATCTTCCCGGTCGCCCTCAGAATGGTATACGAAGTCTACGAGGCGGTCTCGCTGCCAATAATCGGCATGGGCGGGATCGCAAGCGCAGAGGACGTCGTCGAGATGATGCTTGCGGGCGCCTCCGCTGTGGAAGTGGGCGCGCAAAATCTTGTAAATCCATACGCGTGCAAGGATATTATCGACGATCTGCCCCGCGTTATGAAAAAATACGGCATAAAAAATCTTGCCGAAATCACCGGAGGTGCGCATAAATGAGAGACGTCATCGTCGCGCTCGACTTTGAAAATAAGAAAAAAACGCTTGACTTTCTTTCGCTCTTCAAGGGCGAAAAGCCGTTCGTCAAGATCGGCATGGAGTTGTTCTATTCCGAAGGTCCCGACATCGTGCGCGAGATAAAGGACAGAGGGCACAAGATCTTTCTCGACCTGAAGTTGCACGACATCCCAAACACCGTAAAGCGCGCCATGAGCGTGCTTAAAGGCCTCGACGTGGACATGACCAACCTGCATGCGGGCGGCGGCAGCGAGATGATGAAGGCGGCGGCGGAAGGGCTGACAAGAGAGGACGGCACAAGGCCGCTGCTTATCGCCGTGACTCAACTTACAAGCACAAGCGAGCAGCTTATGCGCCGCGATCTGCTTATAGAAAGGCCTATGGACGAAGTGGTCATGAGCTACGCGCGCACCGCGAGGGACAGCGGACTTGACGGCGTGGTATGCTCTCCTCTCGAGGCGGGCAAGGTGCACGCCGCGTGCGGCAAAACTTTCCTCACGGTGACCCCGGGGGTCAGATTCGCGGACGGCGACAGAGGAGATCAGGCGCGCGTCGCGACTCCCGCTATGGCAAAAGAGCTCGGCTCCGACTTCATAGTCATGGGCAGGCCGATAACCGCGGCAAGCGACCCAGTAGAGGTATACATGCGCGCCCTCAACGATTTTGTAAAATAATTTGTTTTAATTGGAGATAGATATGAACGGTTCAAATCAACTTCAGACGCTTATAGCAAAAGATCTGCTTTCCATCGGCGCGGTGTTTCTCCGCCCCGACGAGCCGTTTACCTGGGCGAGCGGCATAAAAAGCCCGATATATTGCGACAACAGGCTCACTCTCACTTCGCCTGAGGTGCGGCGCGACGTGGAGCAGGGGCTTGTAGAGCTTATACGCGAGCATTTCCCGCAGGCGGAGGCGCTTTTCGGCACGTCCACGGCGGGCATAGCGCACGCCGCCATATGCGGATGGATCCTTGATTTGCCATGCGGCTATGTGCGCGGCGGGAACAAGGACCACGGCAGAGGCAACCGCATCGAGGGCAAACTTATAAAAGGACAAAAAGTCGTCGTCGTGGAGGACCTTATCTCCACGGGCGGCTCCGTCGTCGAAGTCGTCGACGCGCTTCGAGAGGCGGGCGCGCAGGTGATGGGCATAGTGTCCATATTCACCTACGGCTTGCAAAAGGCGCTTGACAGATTGAAGGAGGCAAACGTGACCAACTTCAGTCTGTCCAACCTCGACGTGCTTGTCAAGGTGGCGGTCGCGGAAAAATATATCGCCGCGGAGGATGAGGACAGGCTTATCGCCTTCCGCAACGATCCCTCCGACGAAGGATGGATAAAATGAGACATTTGCTTGACGTATGCGATTTGAGCGTGGATGAACTCGGCGCGCTCATAAAAACCGCGGAGGACATCGCAAAAGACGGAAAAAAATATGCGAGGGCGCTTGAGGGCAAAAAGCTCGCGACGCTGTTTTTCGAGCCGTCTACTCGTACGCGCCTGTCGTTTGAGGCCGCTATGATAGAGCTTGGCGGCAGCGTGATAGGCTTCAGCGAGGCGTCTTCAAGCTCCGCAGCAAAGGGCGAATGCGTGTCGGATACCGTGCGCGTCGTCTCAAACTATGCGGATATAATCGCGATGCGCCACCCGATAGAGGGAGCGGCGCTTGCGGCGGCGGAAAAATCCCCCGTGCCCATAATCAACGCGGGAGACGGCGGGCATTGCCATCCCACCCAGACGCTTGCGGACTTGCTGACAATTCATCGCGAGATAGGCCGCCTTGACGATCTGACGATAGGGCTTTGCGGCGATCTGCTGTACGGGCGCACCGTACATTCGCTTATAAACGCGATGCTCAGGTACAAGAACATCCGCTTTGTGCTTATCTCTCCGCCCGAGTTGAGACTTCCCGAATACACGCAGAACGCGCTGAGAAGGGCTGGCGCCGAAGTGCTTGAGACCTCGTCGCTTGAAGAGTATATGCCCATTCTCGACGTGCTCTACATGACGCGCGTGCAAAGAGAGCGCTTCCCGTCGAGCGAGGCGTACGAGGCGGTCAAGGATTGCTACAGGCTGACCGCGGCAAAACTTGCCGACGCCAAAAAAGATATGCGAGTGCTGCACCCGCTGCCTCGCGTAAACGAGATCGCAAAGGACGTGGACGACGATCCGCGCGCCGCTTACTTCAGACAGACCTTAAACGGAAAGCTGATGCGCATGGCGCTTTTAAGATATCTGCTCAGCGACGAGGCGCTCAATGCCGACGCAAAACTTCCCGAGGGCGAGCAAACTTCGCTTAAGTGCCCAAACAACAAGTGCGTCACCAATTGCGAGTCGGACTTCGTCATGATGGCGGCAAGGGACGAGGACGGCGCTTTGAAGTGCCGCTATTGCGAGACGAAACTGGATAAATAGGCGTTTTAGCCGATTGGGGCAGCCCAAAAGAGATACTATGCTTACGACGGTCATCATCTGCGCGGTAACTTGCGCGGTTATGATTTTAAGCGTGCTGTTCTTCCCGAGGATAAGGCTTGGGAAGCTTAGCGCGAGCACTTTCTGGATAGTCACGCTTGTCGGCGCGCTTATACTCATGGCGTGCGGGCAGGTAAATTTCAAAGCGCTTGGGACCGCGCTTATAAGCAATTCCGCGATAAATCCTCTTAAGATCCTCGCGCTGTTCATATCGATGACCGTGCTGTCCGTCTTCCTTGACGAGTTGGGATTTTTCAGCTATCTCGCATCCAAGGTGCTGAAAAGGGCGCACGCGGGACAGAAGAGGCTTTTTTTGTTGCTTTACGTCACGGTGTCCGTGCTGACCGTGTTTACGTCAAACGACATAGTCGTGCTGTCTTTCACGCCTTTCATCTGTTACTTTGCAAGAAACGCCAAGATAGACCCGACCCCATATCTCGCCGCGGAATTTGTCGCCGCCAATACCTTCAGCATGTTGCTTATCATCGGCAACCCCACAAACATATACCTTGCGACCGCGTTCGAAGTGGGATTTTTAAGCTATCTGAAGATAAGCGCGCTGCCTACCTTCCTAGCGGGGACGGTGGCGCTTGCGGCGCTGTTTCTGATATTCGGCAAAAAACTTTCAAAGCCTATCGAGGGCAGGGCGGACGACGTCCAAATCAAGAATAAACCGCTGCTTATAATCGGCATAGTCCACCTTGTCGTCTGCACGATATTGCTTGCCGTCGCAAATTATATACGCGTGGAGATGTGGCTTATATCGGTGTGCTCGGTGGCAAGCCTGTTTATATGCGTGGCGATCGCCTCCGCCGTCATCAAGCGCAAGCCGAGCGAACTTCTGGGAGTCGCCAAGCGCACGCCGTATCAGCTTATCCCCTTCGTGCTGTCAATGTTTGTGATGATAGTCGCGCTTGAGGACAAGGGCGTGTCCCTTGCGATAGCAAACTTTTTCGGCAGCGAGCAGCCCATCCTCGTGTACGGAGCAAGCTCTTTCCTGTCCGCGAACCTGATAAACAACATTCCCATGAGCGTGCTGTTTTCCTCCATCATCTCCAATATAGGAAATTCGGGCGTAGCGCTAAAGGCGGTGTTTGCGACGGTGATAGGCTCCAACCTCGGCGCGTACCTGACCCCCATAGGCGCGCTCGCGGGGATAATGTGGAGCTCCATCCTGACCACGCAGGGCATAAAATTTACCTATCTCGACTTTTTGAAACTTGGCGTGCTTGTTGCGATCCCGGCGCTGTTTGCGGCGCTCGGAGGCCTGTACGCGGTGATGTGATATTTTCAAAATATTTCGACAATTTTCGCATAACGACAGGTTTATCGGTTCAATTTTGACAGATAAACTTTTTATTTTGATAAAACTTAATTTGACAAACCGCGACGCATATCTGCATGGACGGAAGTTTTTATCCACGCCCGGCGAGGTATAATTTTCCCATGAAAAGCAAAAGCGTCAAAGCGGAAAGAAAATTTTTTCCGACCTTCGATTTAAGGCTGTCATACAAGACGGCGATAAAATTTGCGGCGGAGGGGATATGCCTCTTTTTGCTTGCCTCCGTCGGCGAGTTTGGATTTGCGCTGTCCCTCGGACTGTTTTGCGGCTTTGTATACGCAAGGCAGAACATCCTGGCGCTTGCTCCCGTCTTTATCATCGCAAGTTGCGTATTCATGCAGAGTTGGTGGACCATCTTATATTCCGTCGCGCCCGTCGCGATCCTTATTTTGCTGTACTTTGTGTTTTTCAAGTTCCGGCGCAACGTCCCGCTGTGGGCGGTGGCGCTCGCCTCTCTTGTGGGGATGACTCCATACATTGCGTGCACCTGCGTATTTTACGGCGGGTATCTGCTTGCGGGAGTGGCGGCGGTGGTCGAGGCGGTGTGCGCGTTCGCGTCCGGGACAAGCGCGTATGCCCTTCTTGTGCGCGGGCCGACAAGGCATATCAACGTGGACGAGATGATGGCGCTCGGCGCGGTGGCGGTTGCGTTTTCGTATGCTTTGAGCGGCGCGGACTTTTGGGGATTCAAACTTGTGTACATCGTCGCGGGTTTTGCTCTTACGCTGTTTGCGACCTGTTTCAAGGCGCAGCTGACCCTGTTCGCGGCTCTCATCATGGGGCTTGGAGTATGCCTGCAGACGGGAGACATGGCGTGCCTTGCGGGAGTGGCGGCTCTCGGCGCGGTCGCGGTGATATTTTCCCCGTTCACAAAGTGGGCGTCCGCGCTCGGAATATTGGCGGCGCAGGCGGCGATGTGGCTGTTTGACGCGTACGTCGGCGCCGGCTGGAGGGCGCTCATCATGACCTCGGTGGGGGTCATAGGCTGTCTTGCGCTTCCCAAAAGCGCGCTTTACAAACTTAAGGCGCTTGCGGCGGCGGACAACAAAAACGTGTACGGCGGGATAGTTCAGCGACACTCGCGGGGCATGGCGAGCAGACTTCAGGCGGCAAGCGAAGTGTTCTACGAGATGTCCAAGGGGCTTGAGAGCGAGCTTGACGCGCGCACGGTCTACAGCGCGGACAGGCTTGCGCACGAAGTGGCGCGAGGCTATTGCGGGAAGTGCGCGGACAGAGAAGGCTGTTTCAAGGCGCTCGGCGCGGACACCTACAGCGTGCTGAAGCCTATGGCGGAGGCGGCGCTCAACAGGGGCAAGGCTTCCATACTTGACATGCCGCCTTTTATAACGAGCAGATGCGCAAAGACGCACACTCTTGCCGCGGTGATAAACGGTGGCGCGCAGACCTATCTCAAAAAGCGGGAGTCCGCGGACGGCATACTTATAGGCAAAAAGATGATGTCCGAACAGTTTGCGGGAGTGGCGCTTATTCTCGACTCGCTTGCGGAGCAGTGCGCCGCCCCCGTAAGTTTCGCTTCCGACGATGTGGAGGAGCTTAAAGCGGAACTTCTTAAGCACAATATCGTCGCAAGCGAGGTCGTAGTGGCAAAGGCGCCCGACAACTGCTCTCTCACGGCGCTCGTGCGGGCGGCGGACGCAAACAAGCAGGCGCTTGAAAAGATAGTTTCCGCCTTTTTGCGCCGCAGGATGTGCAAGGTCAGGGAATACGACAGAGGGGAGTTCAAAATTGTCTGCCTCGAGAGCGCGCCCACGTATGAGGTGGCGTACGGCATATCCCGCAAATGCCGCGAGGGCGAGGCGGCCTCCGGAGACAGCACAAGCGTGCTTTGTCCCACGCTCGGGCGAAGGCTTTTTGCAATATCGGACGGGATGGGCAGCGGAGAGAGCGCGGCGAAGGCAAGCCGCGACGCTATCGCTATGATAGAAAGCTTTTATCGCGCTGGCTTTGAAAACGGCATAATTTTAAGCCTTGTCAACAAGCTGCTGAGGATAAGATTGGAGGACAGCTTCACATCCCTCGACATCGCCGTGATAGACGCAGTTAGCGGCGGGCTTGACGTGATAAAACTTGGCGCCTCAAGCAGTTTTATAATCCGCAAAGACGGCATAGAAATGCTGTCCTGCTCCCAACCGCCCGCGGGCATAGTAGACGG
>CANQCC010000073.1 GCA_947589635.1 uncultured Clostridia bacterium
CACAAGCGAGCAAAGCAGATCGTACACAAGCGAGCTTATGTCGTCCTCGGTAAATCCCACCTTTCTGAACACGGGAAGCAGCAATTGAGCGTTGTTTGCAAAGTCCGTAAGCAAACTCTGCCCGTCCTGAGAAGTCATCGCGTCCGCAAGGTTTTTAAGTTTTGCAGTCTGCAAAGAGGACGCCTTAAGCGTATCCGCAAACAGGCCTATCCACTCTCTTGCGACGACGTAGTCTCCGGGCGCGGAAAGTTTTACTATGTCGGGGTCGGACATATCCGCCTTCCAGCTTTCGTCGATAAGCGAAAGCATACTGCCCTCTATGGACTGCGCGCTTGCCTCGCGCTGAGCGGCGTCCTGTTTTTTTCTGCGCTCCTCTTTTGCCTTATTGCAGGCGACAAGCGATAAAGCCGTCGCCGCTATCAGCAGCGCCGCGCATATAAGGCATATAAGTTTTGAAAAATTCCTCTTCATATCGCCGGATACTTATCTCCTGCCGTTTTTTATATTATAACCCTTTTTGAAGTTAAACACAAGCGGCACTATCGCGTAAAGCGCTGCCATGGCGATGCCGACAAGCGCGACTACCCATGCCTTGAACATAAACTCGTACGACAGCCCGAACAGCGCGAGCGCATATATAAGCGCCCCTGTTATAGGTACGCTTGCGACAAACGCGACGACAAAGCACACCAGGCCCTGTATGCAATTTTCAAGCGTTTCGGACGCCAACAGGCCGCTTTTTGACATGCCGGCATTTAGAAGCGCTCCTCGTCTCGCCTCCTCTCCCGCGCGCCCGACGAGCGAGCTTGCCGTGACGACCGCAATTATAAACAGCGCCACGACAAACGCAAGCGTGCCGATAAGATCAAAAACGGAAAGCGCGGTCTGCATATCCCACCTGAACGCCTCGAGCACCTCGAGGACGTAGTAGTTCCTTGACGAAAACTTTTCGCTCAGCGCGCCCACGGTGCGCCCCATATCTCCGTCTATCAGGACGGCGACGGTATCTACGCGCATGCCGTACAGCCTCTCGATGGTCTTTTCGGACGCCACGACGTACGCGCCGTCAAATAGCCTGTGGCTTAAAATGCCGCCCACTGCGACCTGTCTTTCTTTGCCCTCAATCTCAAGCGTAAGCGTATCTCCCTCGCCTATGCCGTACAGCCTTACGAACGCCTCGTCGATAAATACGTAGTCTTCCTCTCTCTTCAGTCTGTCAAGCAAGGTGTTTTTGTCCGTGACAAACGCAAAATCCGTAAGTTCCGTCGCCCTTTGGGAGCCGAGCACGGTGACGGTCCTGTCCATGCCTTCCGCCTTGAGCCTGCCCTGCTGCCAGACTATGGCGACCGCCGTATCCACGCCGTCCACGGAGGAAAATTCCTCCACGTCGACGTCCGCCTTGACGTTTGTCACAAACGCCATATTCTTAAAATCGCTCACATAGCTTGTAAATATGCTTGTAGTCAGAGACCACGCCATGAACAGCAACATGCTTATCGTCATGCCTACGCTAAGCAAAGTCACGCTGCGCGAATGTCTGCTCTCCCTGTTGAGGGAGTATGCCGCGACGCGCGCGCTTCCCTTAGCCTTATACATCGACAAGGCGATAAGCCGCATAATCCTTGGCGCAATAAACCCGACCGTTACAAGCAAGACCGCCAGAGTGACAAGCCCCAAAGCCGCCCTCTCCATGGCGCCGTAAGTCCCCGCAAACAGCGCGCAGATAAGCGCAATCGAAAGCGCGGCAAAGACTGCGGCGAGGATGTCGCCCACCCGCGAGCGCTTGCCCGTCCCTATCTGATTTTGTCTGACCGTACCCGAAAACGCCCTGAGTATCGGGACGATCGAGCCGAGCGCGGATACCGCGAAACCTATCGCTACGGAGCCCAAAAGCCTGCCCGCGGAGATAGTGAAATCAAGGCTGCCAAGCGTCGCGCGCAATATCCCCACGAACACGCCTACGGCAAGTCCCGCGCCCAAAGCGGCGCCCGCGCACGCAAGCAACAGCCCCTCGATGAGGAAAATGCCGAAGATCTGCCCCCTCGTTGCGCCGATCACGGTAAATTTTGAGATGAGAGACAGCTTTTCCCTCTCGCCCATCATAAACAGCAACACGGCGACGCATATGCCAAGCAGCATAACCGCCGCCCCCGCAAGCACAACGGGCGCCGTAAGCGAAGTCGCCTGCTCCTCTATCGCCGCGCCGTTCCCCGCGCGCCGCACGAGCATAGCGGAATATTTAGGGACGGATTTAATGTTTTCAATGACTTTATCGGCGTCCGTCCCCGCGTCGAGTTTAAGATATATCTCGTTGCAAAGTTCAACGCCGTCTATGCCGAGCAAAAGTTTGGACATCGCCTTTGAAAAGCCGAGAATGAGCGCGGGCGCTTCGCCAAGAAAATAGCCGCTGTTTTCGCTTATCGCCTTGACGTACAAGGTCGCGGAATTTGCGCCGAGCGAAAGTATTATGGCGTCGCCGACTTCAAGTCCGAAACGCTTTGCGGTCGCTCTTGATATGACCGCGTCGTCGGACTTCATTCCCTCAAGCGAGCCTGCGTATATGTCTATATCCCTCAGCCCGCAAATGGTCTTCTCAAGGTTTCCGCCGTCCTTAAAACCGCGCACGCGCACATATTCGCCGCCCAATTTGGCGTAAAGCGCAAAAGACGGCACGACCTCCCTCACGCCGTCGACAAGGATGTTGCCGCCGCCGTCTACAAGTCCGTCCAGCGCGGTGGTAAGCCTGTCCGACGAGGAGCTTGTCGATATAATAATGTCGCTGTCTCCGGACGCCGCCGTCTCGCTTGCGAGCATATATTCAAACACGGCGGGCTTAAAGGAGAGCATTGCGAAAATCATGGCCACCACCGCCGCGATCGCCACTATCGTTGCCGCCGCCCTCAAAGGCTTTGACGCTATATTTCTCAGCGCGAGCCTGAAGACCATATCAACCTACAAGTCTGCCGTCCTCCATGCGGACGGTGCGCGTCGCGTATGCGGCGTGCGCTTCGGAGTGCGTGACCATGATGAGCGTCACGCCTCTCGTCTGGTTTATATCCTTAAGCAGTTCCATGACCTGCCTTCCTCTCTCCTTGTCGAGGCTGCCCGTAGGCTCGTCCAAAAAGATGATTTTGGGGGACGTGACAAGCGCCCTCGCGATCGCGGCGCGCTGCTGTTCGCCTCCGCTAAGCTGCCTCGGAAAATTGTTTTTTCTGTCGCCAAGCCCAAGATAAGTCAGGATCTCATCCACGCGCTCGCCGTATTCGCTCTCCTTGCGCCCGTCAAGCACAAGAGGCAACGTGACGTTTTCAAGCACGGTGAGATTGGGCACAAGATTGTCAAATTGATACACAAATGAAAAGTCTCTTCGCCGCATCTCGGCAAGTTGCTTGTCGGAGATCTCGGAGAGGTCTTTCCCAAGCAGGCGCACGCTGCCCTCCGTGGGCGTATCTATGCCCGCGGCGATATAAAGGAATGTGGACTTGCCGCTGCCCGACTCGCCCAATATCGCGACAAATTCGCCCTCTTTAAGCGAAAAATCCACGCCCTTAAGCACTTCGGAAACAACGCTTCCCGTGACAAAGCTCTTTTTTATGCCGCTCGCCTTGAGCAGTTCGCCTCTATAACCAGCGCCTTTAGAAGTTATCTCTTCGCATTCTTCGCCCGCGAGGCCCAAATTTTTGTCCGCCTTCAAAGTAGACATACATCCTCCTTATGCGCACACGCGCGCAATAAAGACTATACTATTTTGATTATAACACACTCTTTGAAGTATAACAACATTAAATATCGCTTTGCACGCGGCTGAAAACGTGCTATACTTTGCTTATGGCGGAAATTTATACCGTGGACGAACAAATAGCGCGCGTAAAGACGGGCGAAAAAAAGCCTCGCCTGCTTCTGCATACCTGCTGCGGGCCTTGCGCGGCGGGAACGCTTGCCAATATCGCGCAATATTTTGAGGTCACCGCGCTGTATTTCAACCCCAACATCATGCCGAGGTCGGAGTGGGAAAAACGTCTGGACGCCCTTAAAGTCGTGCTTAAATATTTCGGGGACATCCCTTTGGTTGTCCCGCCGCAGGACGATGGACAATACCTTGCGCTTGTAAAAGGCATGGAGGGATTGCCCGAAGGCGGCGAGCGTTGCGCCCGCTGTTTCGACCTTCGCCTGAGCGCCACGGCGGAATATTTTGCGGAGCGCCGTGACGACTTCGACTTTTTTGCGACCACGCTGACCGTAAGCCCGCACAAAAACGCCGCGCTGATAAACGAGATCGGCATGCGGATAGCCGCTTACCGCGCCGTCCCCTACCTATGCTCCGACTTCAAAAAACACGACGGCTTTTTGAAGTCCACCCGCTTGAGTAAGGAGCTCGGCATCTACCGCCAATCCTA
This sequence comes from uncultured Clostridia bacterium, assembly GCA_947589635.1. GTDB lineage: Bacteria > Bacillota > Clostridia > Christensenellales > CAG-917 > CAG-475. Next base: position 4,398 of record CANQCC010000073.1, read on the forward strand.
CTGCGGCTGCCGCTTTGATTAAACTTCCTTTCTTTAAGGGCTGCGCCTGCCTGCGGATAATAATACGCCTTAAATACGGGCGTTTTTATTTGCCAAAAACACAAAATTTATAAAATTCGTCTCAACTTGAAAAATTTATGACGCGCTTATGCGATTTGTTGGCGTAATCAAGCGCCTTGCGCGCGCCGCCCTCTTTCCCGGGCTCGACGTAGAACAACACGACGTCGCTTTTGTCTATCATCGCGCAATTGCGATAGTATAGCGAAGTGTACCAATAATCGAAACTCTTCATGGGGCACTCAAGCGCCTCATATTGCTTGCGTCTGAACCAGCGCGGCGGCTTATGCAGATTTTTATCGAGCGGAAAACAGAACGTCCTCCTTACGCCAAGTTCGGGCTGCGCGTCTCTGATATCCGTTACAATGTCGTACACAAGGTCGTCAAAATCGCTCATCCCGCCAAACAAAAACGTCCTCGCGCCCTCTTCTATCAGCGCGCATACGCAATCTTTCACTTTAGCGCGCAGCCGCTCCGTTATATTCACATCGCGATGCCCGAAGCACGAGCATATTATATCTTTACCTGCCAATATCTTCCTCTCCTGCCTTAAATTTGCGGCAAAAAAGAAAAACGCCGCCCCGAGGACGGCGTTGCAGAATACCGTCCCTTAAGTTGCAACACTAACAACGCCACATCTTTATACTGTTTAAGACATACTTGTTGTTGGGACAGGTATTACTGTCTTGATAAAGTATGCTAAAACAGCACAAGAAAATTCGCACTTTCAAAGATGTATATGGGTCGTTAATGTTGCAATGATATTTTATCACCTAAGAGCCAAAATAGCAATCTCAATTTGAAATATAAAATGTCGCCGACCTCTTATAAAAACGCCGCCCAAAAAGCGACGTTACAATATTCCAAAATATTTTTGCGGCAAGAAAGGCGTATGGCCTCTTACCGGGCGAAAAAAGAAGGCGACCTCCATAATCATCAAAAGAGGCAAACTAATCGTCCGAAATGCCTATGAGATAATCCGCGCTCACGCCGAAAAATCGCGACAATTTGTAAATCGCCGACGCACCGGGTTCCTGCTTCCCCGTTTCCCAATAACTTATTGACGCGTTGCTCAATTCAAGTTCCTTTGCAAGTTGATTTTGTCCTATGCTCCTCTCAAGTCTCAACGCGCGCAGTCGCTCGCCAAATACCTTCGGATCGAAAGTTTCCATATATCAATTCTAACAATAATTATAAGGTTTTACTTGACTTCTAATTATAATTAGAATATAATTGAGAAAAATAAAATAAAAGGAGATATTTCAATGAAAATTGCAAGTTGGATTTTGACGGCGCTTTCGTACGTCCTTGCGATCCCGTTTATAGTGGTCGGCGTATTGAGCAAAGACATCTTCTACCATATATTCGCGGCGATATTGTTTGTAGCGCTCGGATTTACCGCCCACGTGCTGATAAACAAGGCCAAAAGCAGAGGCGACGACATCGGCAAGGACGGGCTGGCGGTATACATAATCTCGTTCCCTCAATTTATCATCCCCTTCGCCGCGATATTCATCATTTTGATGATAGTAAAACTTGCGGACTTCTTTATCTACATGCTGACGGGCAAGCACTATGTGCTTAACGGGGTCAACTTTGTGCTTGACGTGCTTCTTGGAAGGTCTCATAGCGACATAGGCTCCGCCGATGAAGACGAAGAAGTCGGCGCAAACTACTCGAGTGGAAAAGTATTCACCGTACACGGCCTCAGAGCGAAAGACGGCGCATATTATGATAAGGTGGACTTCGAGCTTGTCGTCGGCGGCTACGTCAAATTCCCCATAGACGGAAAACCCATCGACGGCGTAGTTTATCCCAACGATTTCCGCGAGTATCCTCTTTACAGAGATATCAAAGGACTTGCGCCATATTGCACCTCGTTGGACGGCGGGCAGACTCTTATCGAGATCCCAAAATACGCGCGCGACGTGCAAGTATACATTCCGTAAAGATCACGCTTATAAAAGAGACGAGCTTCTGCCCGTCTCTTTTTATTTTATCTCTTAATCTGATTGGAAGATGTCGAATGAGGTCGCGCGCCCTGTTGCCTGACCGCAGGCCTTGCCGCAGATTGTGTTGAAGGTCTGCTTGCCTGCTTGGCTACAGATTGAGTTGCGGGTCTGCTTGACGACGTGCCTGTCGATTGAGTCGAAGACCTATTTGCAGATGCGGCGGCAGGTTGATTTGAAGGCCTCGTCGCAGGCTTGGCTGTAGGTTGAGTTTCACTCCTGCTTACGGATTTAGCGGCAGAATTGTTGCCGAAAAGAGGATTTTTATAGCGCATATAGCATTTGGGACATGTGAGAACTTGCTCCTGCGTCACCTCGATAGGCGTTTGGCACCTCTTGCAAGTGACGGTGTACGCCGAAGAAGAGGTCACTTCCTCGTCCGCTTGCTCCTCGAGGTCGTTGGATAAAAGCTCAAGAAGCTCGTTCTTGCGGGCGCGATCCGCGCTGTTGATCGCCCTCAGCTTCACGCCGAAATACACGGTGCCTATAAGCGCGCATATAAACATGCCGAGCGAAAGCGCTATGCCAACGCCGATTATATAGGCTTCGTATTCGCTGTACAAATTTATATATTCATAGTCATAGCTGCTTCCGATCCGATATGTATAACTTGCGCTTCCAACCATTATCGAGGAAAAGACAAACAGCGCAAAAAATATCGCCATCCACAAGACGCATATCGTAAGTTTGATTATCAACTTATTCTTTTTTTCATTGGTCGCCATAAAACACCTGCCTTTTTCTCATTATATTCATATGATCTGCGGCTGTCAAGACAATAAACGCCTCGCTTGCGTCCATCGCAAAGAGGCGAATATTTGCAACTTGAAGCGCC
>CANQCC010000074.1 GCA_947589635.1 uncultured Clostridia bacterium
CAAGCTCCACGGCTTCGGGAAGTATCACCCACTCCGCCTCGCGCATCACGCGCTTTTGAAGCGTCTCGGCGGTATCTCCTTCTTTGATCTCCACCGCCTTTTGCGCTATGATGGGCCCGCCGTCGCACTCCTCCGTGACGTAGTGCACGGTAGCGCCCGTCACTTTGACTCCGCGAGCAAGCGCCGCCTCGTGCACGTGAAGCCCGTACATACCCACTCCGCAAAAGCAGGGGATAAGCGCGGGATGCACGTTGATTATGCGCCCCTCGTAAGCCTTTATAAACTTTTCGGAAAGCACGCTCATAAAGCCCGCAAGCACTATCATCTCTATATTTTCGGCGGCGAGAGCTTTAAGCGACATCTCCTCCCTCTCCTCGCGGGAGGGGACGCTCTTTTTGTCGATGACGACCGTCTTTATGCCGTATCTCTCCGCGCGTTTAAGCACGTACGCGCCCGCGTTGTCCGCGACCACAAGGCAGACCTCGCCGTGCGGGATAAGTCCCGCCTCGCTTGCGTTTACAATGGTTTGAAAATTTGTGCCGCCGCCCGAACACAGCACGGCAATTCTTATCTTTTTCATACTCTTACAAGACGCTTACGCCTTGCCCCTCCGTCATCTCTCCAAGGATATAGGCGTCCACGCCGTTGGCTTTGAGGATCCCGATAGCTTTTTGAGCGTCCTCGCTGTGTACAACGACGCTCATGCCCACGCCCATGTTGAAGGTGTTGAACATATCGTGCTCGCTTATCCCGCCCGTCTTCTGTATCAGATTGAAGATGGGATGCACTTTGACGTCCCGTCTCTTTATGACGGCGCCGAGGCCTTTGGGGAAAGAGCGCGGCATATTTTCATAAAAGCCGCCGCCCGTGATGTGCGCCGCGCCAAGCACTTCCACTTCGTCAAACAGCGCGAGCATGGGCTTGACGTAAATTTTCGTAGGCTCCAGCAGCGCCTCGCCGAGGGCCTTGCCTCCAAGTTCCTCGACGGGAGAGGTCAGATCGCAATGTTCAAGGTCGAAGATCTTCCTGACAAGTGAAAATCCGTTTGAATGTACGCCGCTTGACGGCAGCGCGATGATTTTGTCGCCCGCCCTCATCTTGTTGTTGTCAAGTATCTTGCTTCTGTCCACGACGCCTACGGTAAATCCCGCGATGTCATAGTCGTCCACAGGCATTGTGCCGGGATGCTCCGCGGTTTCGCCGCCTATAAGTTGGCAGCCCGCCTGCACGCAGCCCTCCGCCACGCCGCTGACAATAAGCGCTATCTTTTCGGGAATATTCTTGCCGCACGCGATATAGTCAAGGAAGAAAAGAGGCTTCGCGCCACAGCACAGCACGTCGTTTACGCACATGGCCACGCAATCTATGCCCACGGTGTCGTGCACTCCCATAAGCTGAGCGAGGCGAATTTTTGTGCCCACTCCGTCGGTGCCCGACACAAGCACTGGGTCCTTTATCCCGCTCAAGTCAAGCGGAAACAGCCCGCCGAAGCCGCCGATGACCTCCCTGCCGTCGGGAAGAGTGCGCGCGATGTGCTTTTTCATAAGCTCCACCGCCTTATAGCCCGCCGTAATGTCCACGCCTGCCTGTCTGTAACTTTCGGAATAGCTGTCCTGCATAATCAGTCCTCGCTTTTTTGATATTTGGGATTTTCGCTTATAGGCCTCTCCCATCTTTCAAATCTGTCCTTTTGAGTGACGGTTGGGATGGAAGTGGGATAATTCCCGTCAAAGCACGCCTTGCAAAAACCGCTTCCGTCGCCGCCCGTAAGATACGCGACTTTGTCGAGGTCGAGATATCCAAGCGAATCCGCGCCTATAATCTTTGCGATCTCGTCCACGCTGTGATGGCAGGCGATGAGGTTCTCCCTCGAGTCTATGTCCGTTCCGTAATAGCACGGATTGAGGAAAGGCGGCGCGGATGAGAGCATATGCACCTCTTTTGCGCCCGCTTCGCGCAACAGCTTGACTATGCGACCGCAAGTTGTGCCGCGCACGATGCTGTCGTCGACAAGCACCACCCTCTTGCCCTTTATCGCCGAGGTAAGCACGTTAAGTTTTATACGTACTCTGTCCTCTCTCGCCTTTTGCCCGGGAGCGATGAACGTCCTTCCTATATATTTGTTTTTGATGAATCCTATTCCGTAGGGAATTCCCGACGCCTCCGCATAGCCAAACGCCGCGTCTATCCCGGAATCGGGGACGCCGACCACGATGTCCGCGTCAAGTTTGAATTGCTCCGCGAGGAATTTCCCCGCCTGCCGTCTCGCTTCGTGCACGGATTTGCCGTCTATCACGGAATCGGGACGGGCGATGTACAAAAATTCGAACACGCAGAAGGTCTTCGGCGCCTTGCCCGCGTGCGAAGTGTCCGAAATTATGCCGTCCTTGGTAAAGACAATCATCTCGCCCGGCTGCACCTCGCGCACATAGCTCGCGCCTATCGAGTCGAGTGCGCAGGATTCCGACGCCACGACGTACGCGCCGTCGTCTCTCACGCCGAAACACAAAGGCCTGAACCCGTGCGGATCTCTCGCCGCGATAAGTTTAGACGGCGACATGACCACGATGGAATACGCGCCCTGCAGCTTGTCCATCGCCTTAAGCACCGCCTCCTCGATGGAATGAGTGCGCACGCGCTCTTTCGTGATGATGTAGGATATCACTTCGCTGTCCGAAGTGGTATGAAATATGCTGCCGCCGTTTTCAAGCTCCGTCCTGAGCTCGAAAGCGTTTACAAGGTTGCCGTTGTGCGCAAGCGCCATGTTGCCCTTCAGGTGATTGACGACGATGGGCTGAGCGTTTTCTCTCGCGCCCGCGCCCGTCGTGGAATAGCGCACATGCCCTATTGCCATATTGCCTTCGCCGAGGGCCTTAAGCTCCTCCGCCTTGAAGACGTCGTTGACAAGCCCCACGTCCTTATGAGTCCTGAAAACGCCGTCGTCGTTGACGACTATCCCCGCGGACTCCTGCCCCCTGTGCTGAAGCGCGAACAGCGCGTAGTACGCCGTGGAGGCGACGTCCTGTCTGTTTGGAGCGAAGATACCAAACACTCCGCATTCGTCGTGAATTTGTGACATAATATGCTCCGATATTCTCAAAACGAGGTTTATCGCGCCGTTTTGAAGCGATAAACCTCAGGTCGTTAATTATTTACTGATGCGCCTGAATATCTCCTCATAGGCGGCTTCCACTCCGCCGAGGTCGCGTCTGAAGCGGTCCTTGTCAAGTTTTTCGTTTGTGACCGCGTCCCAGAAGCGGCAAGTATCGGGAGATATCTCGTCCGCAAGCACGATCTTTCCGTCCGTCGTCTTGCCAAACTCAAGTTTGAAGTCGATAAGTTTTACGCCGAGGGAGAGGAAATATTCCTTAAGCACTTCGTTCACTCTGAAGGCGTAAGTCTTGATAAGCTCTATCTCCTCCTTGGTGGCAAGTTTGAGGGCGAGCGCGTGATACTCGTTGATAAGAGGATCGCCAAGCTCGTCGTTTTTATAGGAAAACTCTATCGTAGGCTCGTCAAACGTTATGCCTTCCGCCACGCCGTAGCGCTTTGAAAACGAGCCGGCGGATACGTTTCTGATTATGACCTCAAGAGGCACTATGCTGACCTTTTTGACAAGCGTATCTCGATCGGAGAGTTGCTGCACGTAATGCGTGGGCACGCCCTTCTTTTCAAGCAGCTGCATCATCATGTTGCTCATCTTGTTGTTGATGACGCCCTTGCCGACGATAGTGCCCTTCTTAAGCCCGTTGAATGCGGTGGCGTCGTCTTTATACGAGACGATCAGAAGGTTCTCGTCCGCGGTCGCATAGACCTTTTTTGCTTTGCCCTCGTAAAGTTGATCAAGCTTTTCCATAACAGTCTCCTTTTATATTAAGTCGCCTAAGCGCCTTTACTTGTTGTATTTACTTATTATGTCGGCGTCCTTTTTGAGGACTTCCCTCGCCGCCTCCGCGCGCGCCTTGTCAAGTTTTTGCCCTAGGTCTTCATCTCCTACGGCAAGTATCTGCGCCGCAAGGTACGCCGCGTTTTTAGCGCCGTCTATAGCGACGGTCGCAACAGGTATGCCTGACGGCATCTGCACGGTGGACAAAAGCGCGTCCAGTCCGCCAAGTTTTGCGCTAGAGACGGGTATCCCTATCACGGGAAGCGTCGTGCCCGCGGCAAGCGCCCCCGCAAGATGCGCCGCCATGCCCGCCGCCGCGATTATGACGCCGAATCCATTTTGCTTTGCGCCCTCGGCAAACGCCCTCGCCTCCGACGGAGTGCGATGCGCCGAGTATACGTGCGCCTCGTAAGGAACGCCAAGTTGATCCAGCGTTTCCATCGCCTTGCCGACGACGGGAAGGTCCGAATCGCTGCCCATCACTATGCCGACTTTTTTCATATATCCTCCGATAAATTAAGAAGGCAGGATTTTTCTGCGCGAAAATACCCTGCCTACCTTGCAAATTTCTTACTGTTCAGTTCGTCTCCGCCTGCGGAGCAGATCCAAAAACCTTTCATAGGCGTATTATAGTACAAATCAAAAAGCGCCGTCAAGCGTTATGCCCGCCATTTTCGACGCTTTTTGCAAAGTATACGAAATGTATTTTATTACTTAATATTATACAAAATTTTTTATCGTGCGCATAGCGAGCCTTGACAATATCTCCCGCCGTTTCGCTTTGCAAGCGACCCTAAGACGCCTGATAATCATGCCGCATATGTCTAAGTGGCAAAGGCTTTAACGCGCTTTTAAAAGGCGTATATTTTTTGCGCTCAGTCTTTCGCGCTGTTTATAAAGCGCTCTATGAACGCGTCCGGAGCCTCTTTGGAAATCTTAAGCGCCTCGCGCGCGGTTATCTCCTGCACGCCTTCGTCATATGTCAGCGCAAACACGTTCGTATCCGCAAGCCGCCACTCGCCGCCCGCGTACATCACGTCAAGTCCCGTGCTTTTTGAGTGCGCGTAAAGTTTGTCGCCAAGAAGAAAATATCTCATTCTCCCTCCTCATAGTCGTCAAGAAAACTGTGTCTCTCCCCTGCTTTGTCCTTGTAGGCGATGACGGTGGCGAGGTTGACGTTTTCCACGCTCTTAAAAATGTTCTGCTCTATTTGCGGGTCTTTGATCTTAAGTTCCGCGATAAGATTTTTCACCTGCAAACGCTTTGACGAGGACGCGTCTATGTCGCCGTAATTTTCTTCGGTAAATCTGCATGCGCATTGCAAAAAGTTAAGGCCGTAAAAATCCCGCCACGCCTTGATATCTGCCTCGCGCACGAGGTACATCGGGCGGATGAGTTGCATGCCTTCAAAGTTTTTGCTCTTCACTTTAGGCATCATGGTCTGCACTTGTCCGCCGAACAGCATGCCCATAAGTATGGTCTCTATCACGTCGTCGTAGTGATGCCCAAGCGCTATCTTGTTGCAGCCAAGCTCCTTTGCCTTGGCGTAGAGGTTGCCCCTCCTCATCCGCGCGCAAACATAGCACGGCGATTTTTCGATGGCGAACACATTGTCGAAGATGTCCGTCCCGAAAATTTTTATCGGGATGCCAAGTATCTCGGCGTTTCTCTCTATCAGCGTCCTGTTCGCGGGGCTGTAGCCGGGGTCCATCACCAAAAATTCAAGGCCGAAGTCAAGCTTGTTGTGGCGCTTGAGTTCCTGAAACAGCTTCGCCATAAGCATGCTGTCCTTGCCGCCCGAGATGCACACCGCGACCTTGTCGCCCTCGGACAGCAGGTCGTATTCCTTTATCGACTTGGCAAATTTTGTAAACAGACGAGTGGCGAACTTGCCCCTTATGCCCTCTTCAACATCTTTCGCCGTGGACTTTGGCATATGGTCGATGGAATATGTTATCCAGCTTCCATAGCCGCCGCCGAGATAATATGCCTTCTCTCCGCGCTCAACAAGTATCTCGCATATCTTTTTGCTTATCTCGCCGTTTGCGCAATACAGCGCGCAGGCTCCGCCGATATCCTGCTTGAGTATCTCGTCCGCGCGGATATTTTCGGCGCCGCGTATATGCCCGTGGTCAAACTCGCCCTCTCTCCTCAAGTCGATAACGCGAGCGCCGTCCGCCATAAGCCAAATAAGCTCCTCAGGGGCTATCTCCATGCGGATATCTCTCATGCCGCCGCCTCTTGAACTTCCGCGGAACTCTCTTGCTTGCCGCCGTTATTCTTGATATATTGGCACACGTACGAGTCGCAATTGATGTCGATTATGTTGAGGGAATATATGAAGAAAGGTATCATTATAAGCACGCACAGCACGCGGTTGATATACCATAACGCGACAAACAGCGCGAAGTCTATCGCCAACACTATAAGCCCCACAAGTATTTGAGTTATAATGGCCTTGCGCGTCAAAATCTGCTTAAGCGAAACCGTGCCGTCCTTGTGTATCGCCCACGCGCTTAAAAGCGAGAACGCCGCCCATGCCACTACGGATACGATAAACACGAGGAGAGAAAACCACTTTATAAACGCCACAAGCACACTTGCCACAACCACCACTACGGATTGAAGCACGGGGACTACGGTGTGCGCGATTATCGTCTTTTTCAGCGTGCGTTTCGCCGTGTTGTGCCTGATAAGCAGCCGCGTAAAGAAATTCGCCAGCCATATGCCTATCGCGGCGATGGCTATAGAAACGGACAGATCCGCCTTCAGCGTCGCAGACATCGCGGAAACTATCGCGTTCAGTTCCGCGTCAAAGGTCTCGGACGACGCGCTCAGAGTCGCGAAAAACCCTCGCACGGTCTCGGATATCCACTTGAAATCCAACAGCTTTGAAAGTATCTCGAAAAAGTTGCCGTTCCAATTTATCTTGCCAAACGCAAACTTCAAAAACTCCGTAACGGACGCGGACGACTCGTCTATCGACGTGCCGATAAGGTTGACAAGATCGTTTATCGCGCCCGATAAGTTTTTGAACGTGGACGACGCAAACAGCAGGATAGCTATCAAAAAGAACAAGTATACAGTGCCCATCGGCACAAATACGTAAGCAAGATTTTTGAAAAAGTTTTTAAGCGCAAGCTTAAGCATGCCCGCGTCGGGGGCAAGATCCGCCTTCTTTTTTGAGCGCTTTTTGCCCTCTTGCGGATCTTCGTCTCCGCCCGCGGCGCCGACGTCCGTACCTCTTTCGACGCCTTCGGCGACCGCGTCCTCAGACTCCGTATTTTTCTCCGCAATATCGCAACCGTCCGCGCTGCCTGAGGTCTC
>CANQCC010000075.1 GCA_947589635.1 uncultured Clostridia bacterium
CCGGATTGCATCCGCGGCGCACGTTGACAAGCCCCTGCTCGATGATCTCGCCGTTTTCGTCATACTTTACGACGGTAAGTTGAAGCTGCTCGTCGCTGTCCGCCTCCTTCAATTTTGAAAGATCTGCGTACGGCACGGCGTATTCAAGCTGCACTCCGTTGACCGCATATATAAATTCTCCGTCGTCAAACGGCGAATAGTACCTCTTTTTTGCGACTATGTTGATGCGTTTTCCTCCGCGCATGACCCGAAACTTCGCGCTGTCGCCCAAGCCGTCGAAGGCCTTGTCGAGGTCTTCCTGCACCATGATATTGACCTGTTTGCCGTTTATCTTAAGTATGACGTCGCCCTGCAAGAGGCATTCGCTTGCGTTTATCTGCTCCTCGCCGTAGTGCGTGCCCACGACGTTGGGTAATATCTGTCCGTATGCGGTAAAAAATATCGTGATGATAAATATCGCGGACAGAAAATTCATAAACGCGCCCGAAAACAGCACGATAAGCCGCTTCCATGCGGGTTGATTGTTGAACGCGTCGGGATCTTTGACGGGATTTCCGTTCTCGTCGCGCACCATCTCGCCGTTTTCGTCGTACAGATTGCCCTCTTCGTCCTCGCCGTGGAAGGCGCAGAATCCGCCGACGAGAAAAGGCCTGATAGAAAAAAGCTCGCCGTTTTTCTTGTTGCGGCGTTTGAATATCTTAGGCCCGAATCCTATCGCGAACTCGTCTATCTTGAAGCCGAGCAGCTTCCCCGCCGTGTAATGCCCAAGCTCATGGACGATTATCATCACCATAAGCGCAAGCAACGCGAGCAATATATAGCCTATATATTTGAATACTTCCGCGGCAGTGACCGCAAGCACAGCGATATGCACTTATTTTACTCCCAATATACCGTAAGTATATTTTCTTGCGTCCTCATCTATGCTAAGCACGTCGTCGATGTCGACGGTTTTTTGTCCCGAAAATTTGCCGAGAACTTTATTTAGGACCGCGGCGATATCCGTAAACTTTATCTTGCCGCGCAAAAACTCCTCAACAAGCGCCTCGTCCGCGGCGGAGACGGCTATGCACGCCTCCTCGCCGAGTTTTGCCGCCTCAAGCGCGACCGCAAGACAAGGATATCTTTCAAAGTCAGGCTTTGCAAAGTGCAACGCACCGATGTCCGCAAGCGAGATACGCTCCACACTGTCCTCGCCGTGCGCGGGATAATAAAGCGCGCTCTCGATGGCAAGCGCCATATCCGGCGCCGAAACAAGCGCTTTTTGCGAGCCGTCCGACAACTCCACAAGCGAGTGGATGACGCTTTCGGAATGCATAAGCACCTCGACGGCGCTCGCCTCCACGTCGAAAAGCCTCATCGCCTCTATGACCTCAAGCCCCTTGTTGAACAGCGTAGCGCTGTCCACGGTAATTTTTTTGCCCATCTTCCACACGGGATGAGCAAGCGCTTCTGCGGGCGTGACCCTTGAAAACGCTTCTTTGGGAAGGTCTCTGAGAGCGCCGCCGCTTGCGGTGAGAATGAGGCTTTTCACCTGCTTTTTGTCCTCTCCGCGCAGCAGCTCGAAGATCGCCGAATGTTCGGTATCGAGGGGCAGAATTTTGCCGCCGAATTTCTTTTCAAGCGCCTTCAAGTGCCTGCCCGCCGCAACTATGGTCTCCTTGTTTGCGATGGCAAGCGTGCCGCCTCTTTTAAGCACTGCCTCCGCCGCCCACAGCCCCGCCATACCGCTGACGGCAAGCACGGTGATATCCGCGTGCATACTTGCAAGCTCCTCAAGTGATGATAGGCATTTTGTAAACTTTTTATCCTCTATGAGGTCGAAAATCGAACTTTGCACCTCGACGGCGCCGTCCGGATAGTAGTAATATTTTGGAGAATATTTCTCGATCTGCGCTCTTAACAGCTCGCCGTTTTTGTACGCCGAAAGCCCGACCGCCCTGAAGGCTTCGGGATGTCTGTCGATGACTTTAAGCACCTGCGTTCCAACCGAACCTGTGCTTCCCAAAATCGAAACCGTTTTCATAATCTGCCTTTAGTATCCGTATATGCATACAAGCGCGACGAGCAGCACGACAAGGCCGTACATCACGCTGTCTATTCTGTCCAAAAATCCGCCGTGTCCCGGGAAGATCTTTCCGTAATCCTTTATCCCTATCGAGCGTTTTATGCGCGAAGCGGCAAGATCGCCAAGCTCCGAAATGACCGCGAGAATGGCGCCTAGCGCAAGATAGATGAGCGCGCTCTTCCAAAGTCCGCCCTCCGAGTGCGGAATAAACGGAGTGTACGCGCACTTTTCGATAAACTTCGGCGCAAGCTCGCCGCCCACGTACTCGAATATCACCCACAATAGGATCGCGACCGTCATCCCGCCTATTATGCCGCCTATCGCGCCTGCGACCGTCTTTTTGGGACTTATGGACGGACAGAGCTTTTTGCCGCCTATCGCCTTGCCAAAGAAGAACGCGAACATGTCGCTGCCGATTATCGGGACGAGAATCGCAAACAGCACCGCGAAAAATGCGCTGTATTTATAGCTAATTATGAACGCCGCGCTGAAAAACATCGTGGGATATACGATAAGAAAGATGTTTGCAAACAAGTCGTTGAGGCTCGCCGTCATTTTTACCGTCTTTTTGCATTGATTTGAGGAATTTTCACAACTGGAGCCCCCTTCTACGCTGACGGCGGCAATATATGCGCTGCCTGCTTCCGCAATATCCTCTTGCGCCTCGTAACTCTTTTTCGCCTCGCAGCTTTCAATCGTTTCTCCGCTTTCGGACGTATTGCCCGGGCTTACGCGCTTTGAAGCCGGCTTGAACGTAAATATCGTGAGGCACATCAGCGCCCCCGCAAGCAGCACTATTAGTATGCCCTGTATGCCTGCGCTGACCGAGTTAATGCCGCCTCCGATGTAATATTGCATCAGATAGAACACGGGATACAGCGTCACAAGCACAAATATGGGCGGAGCGGCAAACATGTTGTAGCCCGCGCCCTTCAGGCAGTGGAACATCTCGTAGAGCGACCCCGCAAGGAAGATCAACACGAGCATATCAATAAATATCGGGCTGACAAAATAGCCGCATGCCATAAACGCGGCGAGAACAAGCACGAGAATTATCGAAGTCAGCGTCCTTTTCATATCAACACCCTGTCATTTTCCGAATTTGCGCACGCGCTTTTCAAACTCGGCAAGCGCGGCGTCTGCGTCGTCCGCGGTCATGTCGGGCCAGAGTTTGTCCATAAACATAAGCTCCGCATAGGCGCTTTCGTACAGCATGAAGTTGGAAAGCCTGCGCTCTCCGCCAGTGCGCACGACCATGTCGAGAGGCGGAAGTCCCGCCGTGCTCAACGAGGACAAAAATTCATCCTCCAAAAAACTGCCCTTGTCGGCGGCAAGTTTCGCCGCGTGCACTATGTCCGTCTGCGCGCCGTAGTTGAGCGCGATATTCAAAGACGTCCCCTTGTTTATGGAAGTGCGGCGCTCCACGTCGTCGACGCTGTCCGCAATGTCATCGCTAAGCGCGTCTATGTCGCCGAAATAGTTTATCCTGAGCGTGCCAAAATAAGTCTTGTTAAATTTGATGACCGCGTCGAAAATGGCGGACAGCTCGTCTTTAGGCCGTGACAAATTTTCTGTTGAGAGCGCAAATACGCTTATCGCCCCCACCCCGCGCTGCTCCAGTCTGCCCGCTACGCGCAAAAGAGCTTCAAGCCCGTGCTTGTAGCCCTCATAGCGCGGCATGCCGTGAGCCTGCGCCCACCTGCCGTTTCCGTCCATAATAAACGCGATGTGGCGAGGGATCATCAGATGGACAAGATCTCCTGCTCTTTCTCCTTGAAGGTCTTGTCGACCTCGTCAAATTGTTTGGAGAGCGCCTTGTCAACGTCGGCAAGGAAGTTTTTGAGGTCATCCTCGGTTATCGTGGACGCTTTTTCAAGTTTCTTAAGCTCCTCAACGGCGTCGCGACGAGCGTTGCGCATGACGACCTTAGTCTCCTCATAATAGCCTTTCGCCTCTTTTACGACGGCGCGGCGGCGCTCCTCGTTCAGCTCCGGGAAGACGAGGCGAATGACTATGCCGTCGTTGTTTGGGTTTATCCCGACGTTTGCGGCAAGTATAGCGCGCTCTATCGCCTTAAGCTGCGACTTATCCCACGGCGCAATGACAAGCAGCCTTGCTTCGGGCACCGTGATGTTGGCCATCTGATTTATGGGAGTGGGCGTGCCGTAATAGTCCACAAGCACCTTGTCAAGGATGTGCGGATTTGCTCTGCCCGCTCTGAGCGCGCGCAATTGGACCTTATAATTGTCCATCGTCTTTGCAAATTGCTCGTTGAGATCGTCAAATACTAGATCGACTTCTTCAATGTTATATGCCATAATTTACCTCCGATAAAGTCTTGATATATTATAACAAACTATCTTCAATAAATCAAGATAAACTTGCGCGACGTGCGCGCACGAGATTTTATATGATATTTTAACGCCGAAAAATTCAAATTTCAAAACATTGAGCGATTATGTCAAAGAATCAAATAACCGGATATCTAATCGAACGTATTCTAAAAAAAGACAGGTGATTTGCCCGTCTTTTTTTGACTTCTTTTGAAGTTTCGCATTGTAAAGGCCCGCTTATTTTTCGCTCTTCCCTATAAATGTGCCTATTCTTTCTCCGAACACCGCGTGCTTTATGCTGTCCTTTTCAAGCAGGCTGAACGCGATGATGGGGATATTGTTGTCCATGCACATCGTGATAGCGGTGGTGTCCATCGCCTTGAGGCCGAGCGAGATGACCTGCATGTAGCTGAGTCTGTCAAATTTTTTGGCGTCCTTATTAACTTTTGGATCGCTATCGTACACGCCGTCCACGTTTTTTGCAAGCAGCAATGCGTCAGCGCCTATCTCGCACGCCCTGAGCGCAGCGCCCGTGTCCGTAGAGAAGTATGGGTTGCCCGTGCCGCAAGCGAAGATGACTATTCTGCCCTTTTCGAAGTGGCGAATAGCCTTGCGCAGGATATACGGCTCCGCAACTTTGGTTATCGTAAGCGCCGTCTGCACTCTGACGGGGATGTCGTGCTGCTCCAGTCTGTCCTGTATCGCAAGCGCGTTCATAACAGTAGCCAGCATGCCCATGTGATCCGCGGCGGAGCGGTTCATTTTGTCGTCCGCCTGCCTTCCGCGCCAGAAGTTGCCTCCTCCGATGACTATGCCCACTTCAACTCCGAGGCGCCTGACCTCCGCGATCTGCTCGCACACAAAGTCAAGTTTCGAGCTGTCTATGCCCATGCCGCTCTCGCCTGCAAGAGCCTCGCCCGACAACTTTACGATGACGCGTTTATATTTGACGCGGCTGTCCGTCGTATATGTCGGATATGTCTTGATTTCTTCCATATTGCCTCCGAAACCGATATTCAAATCGGATGAATTTTGATTTTGCCCTCAAAAAAAGGAATGACAAGCATTCCTTTTTTTTCGTCTTACTTGAGACCCGCTTGCGACATGACTTCGCCGACGAAGTCGTCCTGTCTCTTTTGCAGGCCCTCGCCCATTGCGTAACGGGTGAAGCGGATGATCTTTGCGTCGCCGTTCTGCTTGAGGTATTGACCTATCGTCAGATCGCCGTTCTTGACGAACACCTGCTCGTTGAGGCAGACCTCTTTATAGTACTTCTGCACTCTGCCCTCTATCATCTTTTCGATAATGTTGAGGGGCTTGGGATTGGGCTCGTTGAGGGCTTGCGCTCTCAAGATCTCTCTCTCGTGATCGAGCTCCGTCGTGGGAACTTCGTCCTTGGAGACATATTGAGCGTTTGCCGCGGCTATTTGCAGAGCGATGTCGTGAATGACTTCGGGCGCGGTGCCCTCGGACGCCTCGACAAGCACGCCGATCTTGCCGCCCATGTGGATATAGGAATCTATCGCGCTGCCGTTTTCGGTGTAAAGCGTATAGCGACGGATGGAGAGTTTCTCGCCCATCTTCATGACGTATTCGTTGGTGATGGGTTGGACCGCTGCGATGACTTCCTCGACGGGGACGGGATTTGCGAGGATATAATCCGCGACCTTATCCACATACTCCTTGAACACGGGGCCGCCCGCTACGAAGTCGGATTCGCAATTGACCTCAAGAAGGACGTGATTTTTGCCGCAGCTCTTCGCATAGACAATGCCTTCGGCGGCTATTCTGCCCTCTTTCTTGGCGGCAGTAGCCATGCCCTTTTCGCGCAGATAGTCGATAGCGGCTTCCATATCGCCGTCGGTCGCCACGAGCGCCTTTTTGCAATCCATCATGCCAACGCCTGTGCGCTGACGAAGTTCCATAACATCTTTGCTTGTGAATGCCATATATATTCTCCTGATATTCTTTTTGGATTATGCCTCTTCGGCCTCTTTCTCGGCGAGAGCCTTTTCAAGCGCCTCTTCGGGAGAGAGCTTTACGGATTCCTGCAATATTTCCTCTGCGACGACGGGAGCTTCTTCAACGGTCTCTTCCGCCTCGACTGCCGCCTCTTCCTCGGTTGCGGGATGCAGGGACTCGCCCTGTCTTGCCTCTATGACCGCGTCCGCCATGAGTTGCGCAAACAGCTGGATGGCGCGGATGGCGTCGTCATTGCCGGGGATAACATAGTCCACAAGGTCGGGATCGCAGTTGGTATCGACGACGGCGACGATGGGGATGTTAAGTTTTCTTGCCTCTTTCACGGCGTTCTCCTCTTTCTTGAGGTCGACGACGAACAGGCATCCCGGGAGAGTACGCATATTCTTTATGCCGCCGAGGTTTCTTTCAAGGTCGTCGCGCTCCTTTTTGAGGCCAGCGACTTCCTTTTTGGGAAGATATTCAAAATCGCCTACAAGCTCCATCTGATTGATCTTGTTCAAGCGGTCTATCCTCGTGCGGATTGTCTCGAAGTTGGTCAGCGTGCCGCCAAGCCATCTCTGGTTGATATAGTACATGTCGCAACGCTCCGCCTGCTGCTTGATAGCCTCCTGAGCCTGCTTCTTTGTGCCGACGAAGAGGATGGATTTGCCCTCTGCCGCTACGCTCTTCACAAACTCGTATGCCGCTTCGACATGGTCGACGGAGATCTGAAGGTCGATGATGTGAATGTCATTGACCTTCAGATCTCCATCGACCATGTCGAAGCGGCATACGAGTTT
>CANQCC010000076.1 GCA_947589635.1 uncultured Clostridia bacterium
TCCTCAAGGATGCGGGCGCGGATATAACGCTTGAAAAAGGCGCATATATCTCAAAAAAGTCGAACCTTCGCGCCGTCTGCTTCGACGCGGGAAACTGCCCCGACGTCGTGCCCGTCATGGCTACGGCGCTGTCCTTTGCGGACGGGGTCTCGCGCATAACTTCGGTCGAGAGGCTGCGCGATAAGGAAAGCGACAGACTTGGCGCGACGATCTCGCTTGTTAACAGTTTCGGAGCAGAGGCAAGCTATGACGGAGCGGCGCTGATAATCAAAGGGCGCCGGGCGCACGCGGCGGGAGAATATCCCGCGTTTAATGACCACCGCATGGCAATGAGCGCTATTGTCGCCGCCCTCGCTACTGACGGCGAGTGTAGGGTGCGCGGCGCGGAGTGCATAGACAAATCTTACGTGAATTTTATAAGCGATATGAAAGCGCTTGGCGCGGACATATCCGCGGAGTAGAATATGCAGGCAAATTTTTCAAACATCAAGCTTGAAATTTTCGGCGAATCGCATTCTGACAGCGTCGGGGCGATAATAAAAGGCGTCCCCGTCGGCGAAAAGCTCGACTTGCACCGCGTGAGAGAGCTGTTGACGCTGAGGCGCTCCTCGGGCGAAGCGTGGTCTACGCCGAGAAAGGAGGAGGACGCGCCCGTCTTCGACGGACTTCGCGAGGAGGGCGGGATGTATACCGTCATAAGCGACGAAGTGCGCGCGACTATCGCCAATAAAAACGTCAGAAAGCAGGACTACGACCTGACAAGGCAAATCCCCCGTCCTTCGCATGCGGATCTTCCCGTGTGGGCGAGAGAGGGGCAAATCCCGTCCGGCGGAGGCAGATTTTCGGGCAGAATGACCGCGCCTTTGTGCGTGGCAGGCGGCATCGCCGAGGAACTGCTTGAAAGAAGAGGAGTGCAAATAAAGGCGTACGTGACCGACATAGGCGGCGTGCATTTTGAGGGCGCAAACGACAGCGAAACTCTTTCTATGAGAGGCCCCGACGAGGCGCAACTCGCCGTGAGGAACAGGTGCGCTTTCAGGGCGCTTGACGACGCTAACGCGGAGCAAGCGAGGAATATCCTTAAAAACGCCGCGCAAGACGGCGACAGCGTGGGCGGGATAATCGAGTGTTGCGTCACAGGGTTGCGCCTCGGACAGGCGGGCGACGCCATGTTTGACGGGATAGAGGGCAAGTTGGCCTACGCGATATTCGCGGTCCCCGCGGTCAAGGGAGTGGAATTTGGCGCGGGCTTTGTGCTTGCGCGCATGAGAGGCTCGCAGGCGAACGATCCTATAGGCATATCTGACGGGGCTCCCGCTCCTCTCGCCAACAGGAGCGGCGGCATAAACGGCGGCATTTCAAACGGACTGCCCATAATCGTCAGGGCGGCGATACGTCCTACGCCATCCATATCCCGCGAGCAGCGCTCCGTGGATCTTGCAAGCATGAGCGAATGCGCGCTTAGCGTAAAGGGCAGGCACGACGTCTGCATAGTGCCTCGCGCTGTGCCCGCGATAGAGGCGGCGGTCGCGCTTGCGATATACGACCTTATTATGACGTCGAAAGATGACTTAAAAGCTGGAAAATAAGATAAGCGCAAGTTATCC
The DNA here is from genome assembly GCA_947589635.1 of uncultured Clostridia bacterium. Classification (GTDB taxonomy): domain Bacteria; phylum Bacillota; class Clostridia; order Christensenellales; family CAG-917; genus CAG-475. The sequence goes on from CANQCC010000076.1 coordinate 1,608, forward strand.
GACGATAAATCCGCAGGACTTGGCTTAAGAAAATATGATAAGAAAATAAAATTTTGGGAGATAAATATGGAACTTTCCGAAATAAGAAAGAAGATCGACGCCGTGGACGACGGCATCGCAACGCTTTACGGCGAGAGGATGCGCCTCGCTAAAGAGGTCGCAAAAGCCAAGGCGGCGGACGGACTGCAGATATCCAGCCCTCTCAGGGAAAAGGAGATAATAAACCGCGTGAGCGCGGGGCTAGATCCCGACGTCAAGCTGTACGGCAAACAACTGTTCGAGACGCTGTTTGAGACAAGCAAGGCCTATCAATACGCTGTCATGGACGTCTCCTCGCCCATCAAGGACGAGATTAAAGAGGCTCTTGCGGACGGCGTCAGCGCTTTCCCGATAGAGGCGAGCGTAGCTTGCCAGGGCGTTGCGGGCGCCTACAGCTGCATAGCGGCGGAAAAACTTTTCCCGATATCCTCTATATCTTGTTTCAGGACGTGGGACGCGGTGTTTGCCGCCGTCGAAAAGGGCTTTTGCGAGTTTGGTATATTGCCGATAGAAAACAGCACGGCGGGCAGCGTGATAGGCATATACGACCTCATGCGCAAGCACCGTTTTCACATCGTGCGCAGCATAAAGCTGAGGGTGAAGCACTATCTGCTTGCAAAACCCGGAGTAAAGATTGAAGATATAAGAGAGATAATCTCCCACGACCAGGCGATAACCCAATGCTCCGCGTTCATAGGCGGGCTTAAGGACGTGGCGATAACGCGCTCGGACAACACGGCTCTCGCCGCGAAGATCGTGTCCGAAAGCGACAGACGGGATATCGCGTGCATATCCTCTCGCGAGTGCGCGGGCATATATGGACTGAACATCCTTGCGGAGGGCGTAAACGACAGCCGCAACAATTATACGCGTTTCATCGCGATATCCAAAAAGCTGAAGGTGTACGAGGGCGCAGACAAAATTTCCGTCACCGTCAACCTGACTCACGAAGCGGGCAGCCTTAACAGGATACTCAACAAATTTTCGACTTTGGGGCTCAATCTTACCAAGCTGGAATCCCGTCCCATCCCGGACAGCCCCTTCGAGTTCAGTTTTTACTTTGATTTCGAGGCGAACGTGCTTTCGCCCGAAGTGCAGAATCTGCTTGCGGACATAGCCGCCGAGACGGACAGTTTCGAGTTTCTCGGCGCATATGAGGAGCTTTGATGAAAAATGCGCTTTGTCTTATAGGAAAACATTTGCCGCATACGCTCTCCCCGGAGATCCACGCCGCGTTCGGCAGCGAAAATTACGGCGTTGTCGAGCTTGAGGACGAGCTTGCTCTTTCGCGTTTTGTCGCGGAGGGCGGATATGCGGGATTTAATGTGACAATCCCCTATAAACAGGGCGTCATCCCCATGCTTGACGAGCTTGACGACGTCGCGCGCGAAGTGGGCGCTGTCAACACCGTCGTGCGGGCGGAAAGCAGGACAAAGGGGTACAACACCGACGTCCCCGGCATGAAATACGCGCTGGACAGGGCGGGGATAGGCCTGTCGGGCAAGCGAGTGCTGATACTTGGCAGCGGAGGCACCTCGCACACCGCGGCGTACCTCGCAGGCAAGGAGGGCGCGGCAAGCGTGGATATAGTTTCGCGTACGGGGAGGCTGAATTATTCCAACTGCTACGGGCTTGGCACGCAAGTCATAATAAACGCGACGCCTGTGGGGATGTCGCCCGACATGTACGCTTCGCCCATAGACCTTGACAAATTCGACGGCCTCGAGGGCGTATTCGATTGCATATACAATCCGCTTGAGACCTTGCTCGTTTCGGAGGCGAAAAAGAGGAGGATAAGGGCGGCAAACGGCCTCGATATGCTTGTGGAGCAGGCAAGGCTTGCGCACAATCTGTTTTCGGAAGTCACAAAAGAGAGCGCGGCGGACGCGGCGAGCAGCGAACGCGTCGCTTCGGCTTTGATATCCCGCAGGAGGAATATAGTGCTTGCGGGCATGTCCGGCAGCGGCAAGTCTACGATAGCGCGCGCGCTTGGCGAGGCGCTGGATCGGGAGGTCCTCGACACGGACGACGAAGTGCGCATGGAAGCGGGCAAGGACATCCCCGCGATATTTGAGGAAGAAGGCGAGCGCGGCTTCAGACTGCGCGAAAAGCGCGCCGTAAAGGAGTGCTGCACAAGGCTTGGAGTCATAATCTCGACGGGCGGCGGCGCGGCGCTTGACAAAGAGAACGCGTTTTATATGAAATGCAACGGCGTCGTCGTGCTGATAGAGCGGGACGCGGAACTTTTGCAGACTTCGGGGCGGCCGCTGACAAAGGACAGGGCGGCGGCGCGCGCGCTTTACGAAGCGAGAAAACCCATATACGCCACGGTGGGCGACATATTCATCAAAAACGACGGCGGGATAAAGGACGCCGTGAACGCGATCATAAAGGAGCTTGAAAGGCTATGAAAGTGCTTGTGATAAACGGAGTCAACCTCAACATGCTCGGCGTGCGCGAGAGGGAAGTGTACGGCGACGAAAGCTATGCCGCCTTAAAAAAATATATCCTTGCAAGCGCGAAAGAGCTTGGCATAAAGGCGCGCGTGGTGCAGTCCAACAGCGAAGGAAAGTTGGTGGACTATATTCAGCGCGCGTATAAAAAGTACGACGGGATAATCATAAATCCGGGCGCCTACACGCACACGTCGATCGCCATTTACGACGCGCTTAAGGCGGTGAACATAACGACGGTCGAGGTGCATCTTAGCGACGTAAACGCGCGGGAGGAGTTCAGAAAGACGTCCTACGTCGGGCTGTATGCGGCAAAGCGCGTGACGGGCAAAGGATTTGCCGGATATCGCGAAGCGCTTGAATTTTTTGCAAAATAAGCTCAATTTTTAATGCGGAAAATCAAAAACTATTCTGAAAATCAGCGATTTTAAGTATAGTTCTTAAAAAACGACAAAACTTAAAAGTCCTCATTTCGAGGACTTTTTCGCGTAATGATTATTTTGGCAGTCAAGCAGGTAGCCGAGGATAGGGGCTCTATTCAAGCAGGCTGTCGTGGATGAGGGAATAGGTCGCGGAGGCCTTGTCCACCCAATTTTTGTAGATGTATTTTGCGTGCTGCGGGCTTGCCACGACCAGTTTCAGCTCCATAAGCGTGCTGTAGTCTGTGTTTATGCGCATAAGCACGGTATAGCTGCCGTCGGAGTTTTTGGAGTAGTCGCAAAAATAGGATTGGCGTTTTTTGAAGCGCATGCGGTTTTCGTTTACGTAATCGGAAATGGAGTCGCGCAACGAAGAGGGCACGCGGGTATAAAACAGGCTGAGGCAACTTACGCCGTCCTGCGTGATGTTGAGAAACCCGCTTTTTGGCACGCGGTAGAGCAGACCTGCGTCAAGCAGCTCCGCCACATACTGTTTGCACTCCATATACGGCAGCCACTGATTTTCTGCGGTGCAGATGTCAAGCAGGGTATCTTCGGACACCGGGATAGCCATTTTTTCAAATATGAAAAGAATGACAAGCTTTTGTATCTTGCTGTCGGATGGAGCGGTCAAGTTTTGAGGGGTTTCGTTTGCCATAAAGCCTTCTTATGCGTATCCTTGCGCGCGGAAAGGCGCGCAGGGACATATTATCAAAGTCTATCATAACCGCAAGCGGCAAAAAACTCAAGCGAATATTTTGAAAATTTCTTCGCACACAACTTGTTGTGGGCGGCTTTGCGTTTATGCACAAGATCGAAGGGGGAACAGTCGTCGCCGTGCGGGGCGTCGGGTAGATTTCGGACATGTGAAAAACAGAGAAAATCAGGGGTCGATGTATTGACAAACGCGCTCGATTTATAGTATCATTTTCAAGGTTTGGAGCAGTAGATTATATTGAGGCGCCAAACTTCAAACGGACGTAAAATTTCAGGAGGTTTCAAAATATGCAATTTTTAAGCAAAGGCGTTGAAAATTTTGTCAATGACAGCGTACAACTTTGCAAACCCGACAAAGTCGTGCTTATCGACGGCAGCGAGGAGCAGCTTGAAGCTTTGAGGGCGGAGGCGGTCGCCACGGGCGAGATGATAAAGCTCAACGAAAAGATCTTACCCGGTTGCTATCTGCATCGCACTCTTCCCAACGACGTCGCTCGCGTAGAGGCGCGCACGTTCATCTGCACCGAAAAGCAGGAGACCGCGGGTCCCACCAACAACTGGATACAGAAGGACGAGGCGTACAAGATGCTTCGCGAGATATACAAGGGCGCGATGAAGGGGCGCACGATGTATGTTATTCCTTATTCGATGGGCAAAATCGGCTCGCCTTTTTCTAAGATCGGCATCGAGCTTACCGACTCCATCAACGTCGTGTTGAACATGGCGATAATGACCCGCGTCGGGCAAAAAGTGCTCGATCAGCTTGGCGCAAGCGACGATTTTGTGCGCGGATTGCACTCCAAAGCGGACATAGACCCCGAAAAGCGTTACATCTGCCAATTCCCGGAGGACGACACGATAATGTCCGTCAACTCCGCGTACGGCGGAAACGTGCTGCTTGGCAAGAAATGCTTCGCGCTGCGCATAGCCTCCTACCAGGGCTGGCATGAGGGCTGGATGGCGGAGCACATGCTGATCTTGGGGCTTGAAAAGCCAAACGGCGAGACAAAGTATATTGCGGCGGCGTTCCCGTCCGCGTGCGGCAAGACCAACCTTGCCATGCTTATTCCTCCCGAGGAGTTTGCCAAGAAGGGATACAAGATCCACACCGTCGGCGACGACATCGCCTGGATAAGAGTGGGCAAGGACGGCAGACTGTATGCCATCAACCCCGAAAACGGCTTCTTTGGCGTGGCGCCCGGCACCAACGTCAAGTCAAACCCCAACGCGCTTGCTTCCACAAGGAAGAACACGATATTTACAAACGTCTGCCACAACCTTGAAAACAACACCGTGTGGTGGGAAGGTCTGGACAAGAATCCTCCCAAGAACGCGATAGATTGGCAGGGCAATCCCTGGGGAGAGAAGGAGCAGGCGGCAGGCGTAAAGGGCGCGCATCCCAATTCTCGTTTTACGGCGCCGACGATCAACTGCCCGTGCCTGTCAAGCGAGTTTGAAAATCCCGAGGGCGTACCTCTTGACGCGATAATCTTCGGCGGCAGACGCGCGAAGACGGCTCCGCTTGTATACGAGGCGAGAGACTGGAATCACGGCGTGTTTGTAGGCTCCATAATGGCTTCCGAGACGACGGCGGCGGCTTCGGGCGCGGTCGGCGTAGTGCGCCGCGATCCTATGGCGATGCTACCTTTCTGCGGCTATCATATGGGCGACTACTTTGCGCATTGGATAGAGATGGGCACAAAGGTCGCGCATCAACCCAAGATATTCAACGTCAACTGGTTCCGCACCGACGACGAAGGGCACTTCCTGTGGCCGGGCTTTGGCGACAACATGCGCGTGCTTGATTGGATAATCCGTCGCTGCGAAGGCACCGCAAAAGCGGTCGAGACCCCCATCGGCTACGTTCCCGAGGCAAGCGACATCAACATAAACG
>CANQCC010000077.1 GCA_947589635.1 uncultured Clostridia bacterium
CGAGATAGACGACGAGCCCGAAGATATCGCGTTGGATGGCGCTGAGGAATATGCAGAACAAGCCCCGGCGTATAATGCGGCGGCCTCAAATCCCGACAAGGACAAGCCAAAATACATAAGAGACAGCGCAAGGCCTCATGCCAAACAAAACCTCGGCTATTGCGTGCTGACGGAAATTTTGCTTACGCTTGTAAAGCTCGGCTCCCTGCTGCTGTCCCTGGTCTTCGGCCCCGTGGTCGTAGGCGGCGCGGTCAAGAGCGGCTATGCCGGCTTCTATCTTGACGTCGCGCGCGGCAAGTGCGAGGGCACAAAGTCCACATATCGCGGCTTCAACGACATGGTGCCCGGGCTGTGGCTGAACGTGCTGATTTTCCTCATCTCGCTTGTGCCTGCCATAGTCTACCTCATTTTCTTCCTGGCGCTGACGCTCACACTGGGAGCTGTTGGCTGGGTGATATTGATGCCTATCGAGGTCCTCGTGCTGATAGCCATGATGTTTGTCAACAGCTTGTCGGATTATGCGTTCTTCGCGCTCAACGCGGGCGTATCCCGCAAGGCGACGGAGCTTATAAAATACTCCTTTGGCATAGTCGGCAAAAACTTCGGCAAAATTTTGCTTCTCAAGCTCAGCTTCATAGGCTGGTGGCTGCTTGTCATAGTGACCTTCGGCGCACTGTACTTCTATGTCTCGCCCTACTATAAGGTAGCGCTTGCAAAGCAATATCTGATCCTGACCGGACAGGATGTGCAGGACGAACAGGACGCGCAAAACGAACAGACTGTGCAAAACGAACAATAATTTTGCTTCCCGCACAAAAATCGAGAGCAACAGGCATTGAAAAATCAATGACAAAACGGCATTGAATAAACAGTGACAAAACGGCAAAACGGCGAGAGTTCCTCGCCGTTTTCCTTTTGCAAATTGATTATTCTCCCTTTGGATCTTTATCTTCCCGCGCCCTTTTTGCGCCGCCGCCTAGCTCTGTTACAAAAAAAGTTTAGTCGGTCAGATATCTGATAACTCTTGCGGGAACGCCCGCTACGACGGCATATGCGGGGACGTCCTTGGTGACTACCGCGCCCGCGCCGACAATGGCTCCGTCTCCTATCTGCACGCCGGGAAGGACGGTGGCGTGCGCGCCTATCCAGACCTTATTGCCTATCTTTACGGGAGCCGCGACCATATCCCCGCGCTTTTCGGGATCAGGATCGTGATTGAGCGTCGCAATGACCACCTGCTGACCTATAAGGCAATCGTCGCCTATTTGTATGCCGCCCTGATCCTGAAAACAGCAGCCGGAATTTATAAATACGCGCTTGCCGAGCGTGATGTTCATCCCGTAATCTGTGGAAAAGGGAGGAAACAGCCCAAACGTATCGTCCTCTTCTTTGCCGATAAGTTCAAAGAAAAGCCGCCTGAGCTCTTGCGGCTCGTGATATTTTCCGTTGATTTCCGCCGTATAGCGGAGCGCGCGTCGCGACATCTCGTGCATATGGCGATGCGCCTCGGACGCCGCCTTTATATTTGCGTCTTTCTCAAGAGTCCCGATAAATTGTTGTCTGTCCATATTTTCTCCCGCAAAAAATTTCGTAGGGCATTACAAATTGCAAGTCGCAGTCAGCTGTCCTTTTGTTCCTCGTCAAGATATTCGGAGGCTTTAAGCATGATTGCGCACTCCATGCGCTTTCTGAAAAGGTCGCAGCCATAGCCGTATACGCCGCTTATGTCTCCCGTCGCGTTGTAAGCGTTGGCGGCGCACCCGCCCGAGCAATACAGCCTTGCCCAGCAGCCGTCGCATTCGGGGCGGGAATAGGCGTTGCAACCCTTAAATTTGTCGCGGATGTCCGACCTTGTCACGCCCTGCCATATGTCGCCCATCAAAAAGTCCTTATTCCCCACGAATTGGTGACAGGGATACAGCTCGCCCGTAGGCGTCACGGCAAGATATTCCGTCCCGCTGCCGCAGCCCGAAACGCGCTTGTACACGCACGGCCCGCCTTCGAGGTCAAGCATATAGTGATAGAAGGTGAAGGGTTTGCCCTCCCTCCTTCTTTTTATCATCATTTCGGCAAGTTTTTCGTATTGGTCGTATATTATCTTCTTGTCCTCTTCGTCAAGCGCGTACTTTTCGGAGGGGGCGCACACGACGGGCTCCATACTTAGCCTGTCGAAGCCCAAATCGAGCATGACCTTAAGATCCTCCGTGAAGTCGGGATTGAAGTGCGTAAACGTGCCGCGCATATAATATTCCTTGTCCCCGCGCGCCTGCACGAATTTTTGAAATTTAGGCACTATGACGTCAAAGCTGCCCACGCCGCCTACGGTCTTGCGGAAGCGATCGTTGACCTGCTTTCTGCCGTCGAGGGACAGCACGACGTTGTTCATCTCGCGGTTGGCAAAGTCTATGACGTCGTCGTCAAGCAGCATCCCGTTGGTGGTAAGCGTAAAGCGGAAGCGCTTGTTATGCTCCTTTTCTATACTCCGCGCGTAGGCGACGAGGCGCTTTACGACGTCGAAGTTCATAAGAGGCTCCCCGCCGAAAAAATCCACCTCGAGATTGTGCCTGTTGCCGCTTGATTCGATAAGAAAATCAAGCGCGCGTTTGCCCACTTCAAAGCTCATAAGCGCGCGCTCGCCGTGATACTTGCCCTGCGCCGCAAAGCAATACTCGCAGTCGAGGTTGCATGTGTGCGCGACGTGCAGACACAGCGCCTTTATGACGGGATCGCGTTTTGCAAGCGCGGATACGTCGGACTTGAAGGTATCCGGGCTGAAGAGTTTGCCCTCGCTTATAAGCTGCTCGATATCGGCGTAGCACTCCTCAAAATCCCGCTCCGTCACGCCGCTTGAGGCATACTTTTCAAGGATGGACGCCTTAAGCTCCTCCTTAGTCAGGCTCTCAAACGCATCTATCATGTCATAGGCGACTTCGTCCACAAGATGCACGCTGCCGCTTGCCGCGTCAAGCACGATGTTAAATCCGCCAAGTTTATAGCAATGTATCATATTCTTTCCCACTTCTTACGCTTTGCCGCCTTTATGCCTTTTGGGTCTTAAACTTAAGGCGGCGCGATATAAAGATGTGGCGCAGCGAATCATCGCTGCGCCACTCATATCAAAGTTTGATCTCAGGCGCTTACTTGGAGGCCTTTTCGCACTTCTGATTTGCTACGCCGCAAGAGGTCTTGCATGCGGATTGGCAGGAAGTTTGGCATTCGCCGCAGCCGCCGTTTTGCTTGCTTTCGTTGAGATTGCGCGTTTTGAGAGTGATTATTCTTTTCATAGCTTGCTCCAATAAATTTTATTAAGATTATCTTATCATCATATCAGCGGCGTGTCAAGCAAGCACGGCTATATTTTGCGAGATATCCCCTCTTGAACCCTGCACATGGACGCCGCTTGCCATAAGCGCTTTCAGCCTGCAAATCGTTTCCTCGTCCAACCTCTCGCCCTTTACGACGATGGGACTGCCCGGAGGATACGCGCGGATGTTTTCCGCCACGACTCTTCCCGCCGCGCTCTCAAGCGGAACAAAAACATACGCAGCTATCCCCGCTTCATAAGAGGGAAGCGCCTTTATTGGAAGTTTATATCCGCATGCGGCATGGGAGTCGTCCGTCCCGCAAACTGCGCAAGGCGCCGCGCCTTCGCCGTCCGGTCGCGCGCAGGAGGGCGATGAGGTGTTACCATTTCCGGCACTTTTTGGAATAGTATTCTCATTTTTTAGTTTTTTTGGAATAGTATTCTCAAAATCAGCTTTATTTAGAGCGGTTTTCCAAAATACTTCGTCCGCGTCAAGCTCGTACAGGGCGCTTTTAAGCCTTGAATACATATTTTGCGTATCGCCCGCTCCCGTCATCGCTATGCAATAGTTTTCGCCCGCCATTTCAAGCTCGATGGCATATCTTTCTCTCAGCGCGTCCATAATCTTTGCGCCGCGCTCTCCCCTTCTTAAGATCAGCGCGAGTTTTGAGACGTCATAGCCGTAGGCGCCTTCCCCGTCGTACAGCCTTATCCTCTTCAAGCCTTTAAGCTGCTCGCGCAATTTTTTGACGTCGTCGCGCCACTTTCGCACGCCGTCCGTACAAAGATAGTCTATGCAGCCCTCCACGGACGCCATAAGCGGATAGGACGGCGAACTTGTCTGAAATACGGCAAGCTGTTCGTCTACCCTCGCCATATCCACTCTGTCCGAGCACACGTGCAATATCGCGGTCTGAGTCAGCGATGGCAGAGTCTTGTGCAGGCTGTTTACAACTATGTCCGCGCCGAGGCTGCGCGCGCTGTCCGAAAAGCCGCCGAAGCCGAGATGCGCCCCGTGCGCCTCGTCCACAAACAATATTGCGCCTCTCCTTTTGCACTCCGCCGCTATGCCCGCTATGTCCGAGATGACGCCCTCGTAGGTGGGGCTTACGACCACGACAAGTTTTATGTCGCCGTCCTCATCAAACCGCCTTTTTATTTCCTGAGGGCTGACGCTGCCGAAAAACCCGTCCTCAAGCACGTCGGGCAGCGCATAGCTTACGTCAAGCCGGCATATCTCCGCCGCGTTATACACGCTTTGATGGCAGTTGCGCGCGATTAGGACTTTATCCCCGTCCGCCGTGCAAGCTCGCACCGCCGCAAGTATCCCCGCCGTGCTTCCGCCCACAAGCATGCGCGACGCGCGCACGCCGTATACCTCGCTCGCCTTCAGGTTGACGTCCCTCAGCACGCCCTCGGCGTCAAACAGGTTGTCAAACCCCGCGATCTCCGTCACGTCGTAGCGCTCAAGTCCCATCAGATGCCCGAATTTGCCGTTGCGTTTGTGCCCCGGCATATGAAATGGCACGGCGCCTCCGTCCGCATACGCTTTCAATTTTTCAAGCAATGTATCCTTTTGCATATCAAACTCCCAAAGAGGATTATAACACGTCGCTTGAAGAATTTCCACTCAAAACGAGCGCTTGCCGAAAATATGAAGCGCGGCGAAAAAATTTTTTGGGAGAGGTATAAAAATTTGCGCTATTGCAATGAAGGGCGGCATATGTTAAACTTAAGGCGGGTGAATTATGAAAAAACTACGACTTATCGCAATTTTTCTGCTTCTGAGCGCGCTGTTTATCTCTCTTGTCGGCTGCGACAGGGCCAAGGCGGTCGATTACTCCGCGCAAAACTCCTTCGACGTAAGCGTGGAAGACTCCAAGACCGCTCTGACCTTTTCTCCTAAGGGCGTTAAGGCGACTTACGGGCTTATCTTCTATCAGGGCACTGCGATCTCCGCCGACCACTATTCCTATCTTGGCGAGGCGCTCGCGGCGCAAGGCTACGTCGTGGTGATCCCCAAGACGAATATGGGGATGGCGTTTTACGGATACAGCGCTACGGAGCCGGCGTTTGAAAGGTTTAAGGACGTGCGCTTCTTTGTGGGCGGGCACTCGCAGGGCGGAGGCGCCGCCGTACGCCGCGCGCAGGATAACGCGGACAAGGTAAAAGGTCTGATATTGCTTGCCCCGCTTTGCTACACGCTTAAAAAGGGAATGTTCGAGGGCAGCGAGAACTCCGAAGGCGATTTTTACAATGTGGCGGACAAGGATATCCCCGCCCTCATACTCGACGCCTCCAATGACAGAGTGCTGTCTTCTTCTCAGCGCGCCGCCTCGTCGGAGTGCGTAAACGCCTCGCTTACGACTCGCATAGAAATATCCCCCGGCGCGCACATGAGCTTCAGCACTCTTGACGACGACGCCACGCTTGCGACCTTCCTGAACGACGGAGACGGCATAAGCGAACAAGAAAAGCAGGCGCAGCGCGAAAAAACCGTACAGTATATACTGGCATTTTTGAATCGCGTCGTTACGGGCGAAAATCAGGCGGATTGAGTCTGATAAGATAAAGCGCGGCGCAAAAACCGGCCTAAAATAAAAAAGCGTAAAATTAAAGCGGCAAAATTTGCCGCTTTTTATTATTGCACCGATACAAGCATGTGTGTGAATTTGTAGGGATACCTTACGCAATCGGTTATCGCGGAGGGCACGTCCTCAAAGTCCACATTGCCGCTTATCAGCCCATCCGTGCGGATGATTTTGTTGGCAAGCAGGTTGATGGAGGTGGACACTTCGCCGTATCCGTTGCTTATGCCCCTCAGTTTCAGCTGTTTTTTGAGGATGGTATCCATATCCACGCTGTGCTTTTCGTGGAAGGAATATCCGCCGAGGATTATCTCCCCTCCGTCCTTGAGCAATCTTATCGCCGCGTCAAGCGAGACGCCCTCCCCCGCGAACAGCGCCGCGTCGCACATCCTGCCGCCGGTAAGCTCCGTCACGCGACGCTCGAGGTTATCATAGGTGGGATTGAGGGTGTATGTCACTCCCCAACTCTTCGCGAGCGTAAGTTTGTCGGAATCGAGGTCCACAAGCACGGGCACAAGCTGATAATATGACGCAAGCTGGCTTAAAATAAGCCCGAGCGTGTTTGCGCCCACGATCAGGATGTAGTCTCCGTCGTTGCACTCTATGGATTCAAGCGCCTTGTTGCCTATCGCGATATAGTCCGTAAAGACCGCCTCTTCGTCGCTTATGCCGTCGGGAAGAGGAAAGACGTTTTCCTGAGGAACGCACACAAAATCTCTCAACAGGCCGTCGACGTCCACGCCGAGCGTCTTTATACCCTGTTTGCCGCGCTCGTACACGGACACAAAGGGGCTTACCACGACGCGCGCGCCAAGCGGCAGCCCGCTGTCCTCATCCGCCTCGGACACGTACGCCACGGCGGAATGACCGGGCACTTCGTGCGCCTTGGATCCTTCGGACGCAAGATAAACAAGTTCCCGCGAAGAGAGGGATATCTTTGACATCTTCAGCTTCACTTCGCCGGCTTCTCTTGTCGCCACGCGCTCCTCGAGAAGGATATTATCGGAATTTTTTACATGCCATTCTCTCATAATTTATCGTCAAACATCTTATCACATAATTTGCGCTTTTGCAAGCGCGCAAGCCAATATGTCCCGCGAGAATACTATAAGTGCTATACTCCAAAAAATATGCCGCTCGCTTAGGGCGGCGATATTTTATAACCTTGTTTATAATCTTGACCATTATGCCAAAATTTACGTCTTAAAAAAATTCCTTTACAAAATTT
>CANQCC010000078.1 GCA_947589635.1 uncultured Clostridia bacterium
TTTTCCCTTCACACCACGTACGCAAAAGTACGCTGGGTGCTTGTGAAAAGGGCGCTTTCGCGCTCTTCATCCCGTACGCTTGCAATTGCTCAGGGCTTTTAGGCACCCTGCAAAGCAATTGCGCAAAGCCCTGAGCAATTGCAAGCGGTAAGCAAATTAAGAAATTTTTATAAAAAATTTTATAAAAAGTATGGAGCATTTGACACTCGTATGATAAAATGATAATCAGTCAAGGTTCGAGTATGCTGAGGGAAAACGATAAAAGAGTTATCAGGACGAAGAACGCCATTCGCAAGGCGTTTAACGAACTTGTTCAGGACAAGGATATTTCGGCTATTTCCGTAAGCGAGCTTGTTAAGAAGGCGTCCATCACGCGCAGCACCTTTTACATGTATTATTCGTCCGTGCTTGACGTTCGCGACGAGATCGAGCAGGAGATTTTCGTCAATCTTGACAGGATAATGAGCGACGGCGATTGGCTCAATTTTATGCTTGATCCGTATCCGCTTTTAAGCAGGATATCGCAGGAGCTGATGCGCTATGACGAATACAATCGTTTTCTGTTGTCGACGGGCGATTCGCGCGGGCTGTTTGACAGGCTCAATAAGCGCGTCATAGACGTATTTTTGCAATATATTGAAAAAAGAGGCCTGAACATAGACGGCGCAAGGGCAAAATATATCGCCGTCTTTATTGCGGCGGGCATAGAGGAGAGCTTCAGACTTTGGTACAATCATCAAAGTTCGCTCACGCTTGAGGAGCTTTGCCGTCGCATGTCGGAGCTTATCAAGGCGGGGCTCAGGTCCATTCGCGGCGGCGCGGCGCAACAAAATTGAAATATCGCCTTTTGGCGGGGATAATAAAAGTTTATCGGCAGGTGCAATATGCTTCGCTTATGTGACATTGTCAAAAATTATAACGCCGGATCCACGACCGTGCAGGCTCTGCGCGGCGTTTCGCTCGCTTTCCGCGAGGCGGAATTTGTCGCGATCCTCGGGCCGAGCGGCTGCGGCAAGACCACGATGCTCAACATCATCGGCGGCCTTGACCGCTACACGTCGGGAGACCTCGTCATAGGCGGCGTATCCACCGCGGCGTTTGACGACCTGCACTGGGACGCGTACAGAAACGCGACCATAGGTTTTGTCTTTCAAAGTTACAACCTCATTCCGCACCTCACTGTCATGGAAAATGTGGAGCTTGCGCTTTCCCTCGTTGGCGAAAAGAAGAAGACTCGTCGCGCGAAAGTCGTCGCGGCTTTGCACCGCGTCGGCATGGGGGACGAGATAAACAAGCGCCCCAATCAACTCAGCGGCGGACAAATGCAGCGCGTCGCGATAGCCCGCGCCATCGTCAACGATCCAAAGATAATCCTTGCCGACGAGCCCACGGGCGCGCTTGACAGCGAGCTGTCCGTGCAGGTCATGGACATACTTAAGGACATTGCGAAGACCCGCCTTGTCATCATGGTCACGCACAACGCCGACCTCGCCTATCAATATTGCTCGCGCATATGCAAATTTAAGGACGGCTCCCTCATAGAGGACACCAACCCCTACGACCCCGAAGAGGAGGCGCTCGAGATGGGATTTGACGTGCTTGGGCTGCACGGCAACGCCCCCTCCGCGGAGGAAGAAGACCTTGAAAAGACAGAAGAAATTGCCGAAGCGGACGAGGTCTCGTCCGAGGCCGCGCAGGCGGGCAGAGCGGAGAGAGGATTTGCGGAAAATCTCACAACAGACACTTTATCCCTGCAAAATGAACAGATAAACGAGGAAATCGCCCAAGAAGGCGATAAAAATGCCGCTACCGAAGAAAAACCCAATGAGGGCGCGGAACAGGAAGAAGGCGAGGGCGAAGAGGAAGTCCCCGTGGCGGATGACGACGACATCGACATAAGCGGGCTTTTCAGCAAGACGCCCATCGTCACAAAGATAAAGAAGGTCTCCAACCGCAAGCGCAAAAAGCAGATGAAGCGCAACAGCTCCGCGCAGGACCCCGTCCTCAACAAGTTGGGCATAAACTCGCTTAACAAGCGCAAGCACAGGCAGAAAAAGCAGATGAAGAAGGAAAAGACCTTCAAACCTACGTCGATGAGCGCGGGCATGGCGTTCGGGCTGAGTTTGCGCAACCTCATCGCCAAGAGAAGGCGTACCTTCTTTACGGCGTTTGCTGGCAGCATAGGCATAATAGGTCTCGGGCTTGTGCTTGCCATTTCCAACGGATTTAAGGTCTACGTCAACAAGATGCAGACGGAGATGCTTGCGGGCGTGCCCGTAGGCGTTTACGAATATAACGTGCAGGTGTCCGTGCTTGACGATATAATGTCGTCCATGGCGGCGCGCCCCGTGGAGGGAGAGGACGCTTTCCCCGACTCGGACAAGATAACTGTGGACAAGACGACGTCGTCCGAGGGCGGCAGCGACGCAATTGCCGAAGTGCTGGAGTCCTTCTTCAAATCCGTGACGCGCAACAAACTCACAAGCGAGTTTGTCGACTACATGAGCAAATACGACGGCGGATACGGAGCGATGAACGTGTTTTACGGCACGAGGTACAACCTGATAAACAGATACTACGGCGATTCGGGCTGGGTATATCAGGACGTGTCGCAGACTCCGTCCGTGGCGGACGCGATGTCCATTGCGATGACCATACTCGGCGAGAGCGGTCTTCAGGCCAAGTATTGGCAGCAGCTCATCGGCGACGAGGCCTTCATGAAAGAGGCCTACGACGTGCTTGGCGGCACCTACCCGAAGAACATGAATCAGATAGCGCTTTGCGTCAACGAGCGCAACCAGATAAACGGCAAAATGCTTGAGGCGTTCGGGATAAAACTTGTCAAACTTGACGCGGACGGTAAAGAAGATATAGACCCCGAAACCGGCAAACCCATAGAGCTTCAGCCGGACGAGATCACGATAGACTCGTTTATCGGGCGCAAGATCCGTCTTGTGATGAACAACGACTATTATATAAGGGACGAGGGGGAGGAATTTTTCCGCGAGATCCCATATACGTCAAGCAGCGACAAGGAGTGGCGCTATGACGACCAGCAGACGCTGAAAGAGATATACGAAAAGGCGGATCCGAGCAAAGGCGGCACGGGCATAGACCTTGAGATATGCGGCGTGCTCCGTCCCAAAAAGGACGCGCCGGCTGCATACGTGATGACAAGCGCGCTGTGCTACACGCCGGAACTTGCAAAGTACGTCGCCGACAACGCGAGCAACAGCGAAGTCGCCAAATTCCAGCGCGAGATGAAGGCCAAGGACGACAAGAGGTATTACAGGACGGACACCAGCGGCAATCCCACCGGCTGCACGATCTTCGGCCGCAACGACCGCAGGACGGACAACGATATAAAGGGCATCTCCATTGGCGTCATCCTCAACAACAAGCTGGCGCTTACGTCCTACGAAAAGGCGATAGGCGCGGATCCCGTGCCCAACTTCATTGCGGTATATCCCAAGACCTATCAACAAAAGATAGACATTTGCAAATACCTCGATAAGTGGAACAAGACGCACAAGACGGACGCGGGCGCGGACGCCGCGGGATATTTCGACGTGTCCGATATGGTCGTCCACAGCCTCAACATGATGATAAACCTCGTGTCCGTATTGCTTATCGCAGTGGCGTCCATATCTCTCGTCGTGTCCACGGTCATGATCGGCGTCATAACGTCCAACTCCGTCATCGAACGCACGCGCGAGATAGGCATATTGCGCGCGCTCGGCGCACGAAAGAGGGACATCCGCAACGTCTTTGTCGCTGAAACGGCGCTTATTGGCCTGGCGGCGGGACTGCTCGGCATAATTATCACATACATACTATGCCCGCTTATATCCCTCGTCATAGGCGCGATCGCGGGAGTGAGCAATCTTCTCAACTTCCATCCGCTGCACGCGCTGTTGCTTGTCGCGCTCAGCTTTGTGCTTACGGTCATAAGTGGCATCATCCCCGCCATAGGCGCCTCGAGAAAGAACGTCGTCGACGCCTTGAGGGTGGAATGACAAAAATGCCAAAACATGCGGGCGCGGGGCTTTCCCGCGCCTTTTTACATAAGAATATTTGACTATTTTGTAACAATATATTAAAATTATGACAGATAAAACCACTTTCGCCCGCGTCAGGGGCGAGATACATAGGGTCGAGTATGAGCGATGAACTTCTCGAGCCATTGAAGGCGTACAAAAGTCAATTGAAAAGCCAATTTGACGACAACGTTTCGGCGCTGTTTGAAAGCCTTGTGCAACAGGCGGGACTTGACGTGGCGGAAAATCGCGCGTCCGCAAAGGTTTACAGGGCGGAACTTGTCACGGCAAAGACCATGCAGGCGAAACGCTCCTCCATGTCGGGGCTCAGGGGCTTTTTGATATTTGTGACGGTGGCGTCTTTCATTGCGCTTGCGATAGGCATATATCTTCTTGTCATCGGGACGGCGCTTGCGGGCGGACTTTGCTTGGGCATAGGCGCGGCGCTTGCGGCAAGCATGCTCGGCGTCATACTCGGCGCTCTCAATCCGAAGATCAAACAGCTCGACGATCTTGTGGAGCAACATAACGCCAAGGCGAGGGCGCATCTTGACGTCTGCAACAGGCAGATGGCGCCTCTCAACCGCCTTTTCGACACAAATATGACCAAGCAGCTAATAGAAAAGACGGTGCCGCTCATCAAGATAGACGACAACTTCAACATGCGCAGGTACGACTATCTCAACGGCAAGTACGGCTTTCCGATAAGCGGGGACAAAAACCGCTCCACGATAGGCATACTCACGGGCGAGATCCTCGGCAATCCGTTTGTCGTGGACAGAGAACTCATCACGTATATGGGCACTCAGGTATACACGGGGCACCTTGTCATCACATGGACTACGACTTATACGGATTCGGACGGGAATGTGCACACGCAGACGCATTCGCAGACTCTGACCGCCTCCGTAACCAAACCCATGCCGCGCTTCAGAAACGAGACCCGCCTCATCTACGGCAACGAGGCGGCGCCCGACCTCAGCTTTACGCACAAGCCCACGCACGCGGAGGATATGTCCGAAAATCAGCTTGAGCGCACGGTAAAGAAGGGCGTCAAAAAAATACAAAGGCAGCAAAATAAGGCGCTTAAAAGCGGGACTTCGCAATTTACCGAGATGGGCAACGAGCAGTTCGACGTGCTGTTCGGCGCGCTCGACAGAGACAACGAAGTGCAATTCAGATTGCTGTTTACTCCGCTCGCGCAGCGGAATATGCTAGACCTTATGACGGACGACGAGACCGCGTTCGGCGACGACTTCCTGTTTGCAAAGAGGCGCTGCCTCAACTATATAAGCTCCGAACATTCGGCAAATTGGGATATGGACACCTCGCCTTCCAAATTTATGTCCTACGACGTGGACATAGCCCGCGAAAGCTTTGAAAACTTCAACAGGCAATACTTCAAATCGCTGTATTTCGACCTCGCGCCCCTCTTGAGCGTTCCGCTCTATCAGCAGCATAAGCCGCGCGAATACATCTATGGGCACGACTATGTCAGAAACTACACCGCATATGAGGCGGAGTACGCCGCAAACGCGATAGGACAGGACGCATTCAAACATCCTCTCAGCGCCACTCGCAGCATATTGAAGACCTCGCTGATAGGCAAGGACGGCAAGTCCGACCACCTCAAGATCACCGCATATTCGTATAAGACGGAAAGCAGAGTGGACTTTGTGCCCGTGTTCGGCGGCGACGGCAGAATGCACAACGTGCCCGTCTATTGGGACGAATATCTCCCGATCGAAAACACGAAGACGGTCAAACTTAAGGAGCTTGGCTATTCCGGCAACGAGTTTGAGCGCAAACTTGAAAGTACCTCGCTTGGCAAAGTGCTGTCCAAATACGGCAACAGGGCGTATATGCACGGCTTGCTGTGCTGCCTCGTGGACGCCTCGGACGGCGCTTTCGACAGCGCGATAGACGCCGCGCTTCAGTGAGAGATCTCAAGCGAGAGATAAAAATACAAACAAATCAAATAAACATATTCTTTGGAGGATCAAACTATGGCAAACGAATTGGATGAGATGAACGCTCCCGTGCTCGAGCAGGGCAGAGACGTAAACGTCATCGCAAAACAGATCGAAGTCAAAGTCGGCGTCGGATCCAAGATCTTCGACGTCATCTGGTGGCTGCTTCCCCCCATCATCGGCGGAGTCGTGTGGAGCATAATCAAGCTCAATGCAAAAAACCATTTCCAACAGCTCCAGCAGCAGTTGCAGCATGACGCTTCGCAAATCGACAACTACCTTGAACAGCGCGTGCAGATACTCAAAAACTGCGCCAAGTTGCTGGATAAGGCCGTCGACCTCGACGAGACTACCTTCACAAAGATAGCCGAGCTGCGCGCGGGCGCTTCCGCCGCCGACGACAGCGCAAGAAACGAGGTCACAACTCAGCTTGAGGCAGTCAATCGCAAGATCAATATCGCCTTTGAAAACTACCCCGAGCTCAAAGCGCACAGGGAGATCGAGGACGCCATGCAGCAAAACTCCTATCTGCAGCGCGAAATCACCGCCGCTCGCGAGGTGTACAACGATACCGTCAACAGATGGAACAGCGATCTCTTCAAGTGGCCCGCAAAGCAGATCGTCGCCGCAAAAATGGGCTATACCACGCGTATCCCTTACATCGCCGACGCCGAAACCAAGGAAGCCGCGCGCGGAACATTCTTCTGAGAATCGCCACGCTCCGTCCCTCGCTACAGCAAGGGGCGGAGCTGCCCCAAAACAAAATTATTTGCTCACAGTCAAACAGCGCTCAGCCCGCAACCAAAAGCGCCCTATTTTAAGCAAGCGCTCGCTTGCGGTTTATCGCGCCCCGATAACGTATCTAATTTAATGTGCGTTTATGTAGGCCTGTCGCGCCCCAACAAATGGGCAACGCGATAAGAGCTTACTAAACGGATCGCGTCCGATAAACTTCGGCAATTTGATAAGAGGCTGCCTAAGGTTTATCAAACTCCACCAAACGCCGTCAGTTGATGATGGCAGGGCAATACAATTTTCAAATCCGCCGTTTTGCTTAA
>CANQCC010000079.1 GCA_947589635.1 uncultured Clostridia bacterium
CCTTATCATAGATCTTGCGACAGACAATACTCTTGGCGGATATCTTAATAATGGCGGCGAGGATCTTACCGACGTCACCTCTGTCGGCAGCGGCACTCCTATGGATTGGACAAGCAACTTCGACGCGGAGGACAAAAACAATCCCCGCGTAAAGAACTTCGTCAGCCAAGGCATCGTCGACATCGCGGACGAGGCGTCATTCGGCGGCGTAGGCGCAGACATAGGCACATATCCCGGTATGCCCTACGAGATGAACAACACAAACGCGTACGTCATTCACGCCTCGCAGGACAGCTATTACGAGGTTGAAACAAAGCCGATCACTATAGAGGCGAACAAGTTCTACCGCGTGACGTTCTGGCTTAAGACGGTGGACGTCAAATCCACAAGCGGCGCGTACGTGTACGTGCTAAACAAGACCGCGCAGGAAAAGAATATAGCGGAAAATAAGGGCGACGACGAAGTGCAGCTTACAAGCTTCACGCGCATAAACACCGCCGACTATGACGAGTATCTCAACGATTGGGTGGAGATCAACATCGTGCTTCGCGGCTCCAAAAAGGAAGATACAAATATCGCGCTCAAGTTCACGCTCGGCACGGGCGACCGCTGGGCAACCACTACCCTCACAAGCGGATCCATGTATGTGGCAAACTTCAACATGGCGGAGCTTACCTATGCGAACTACTCCTCCACAAGCACAAACACCTACACAAAGACCTGCGACCTGTCAAGCGCCAACGCCTACACCTACACCTTCACAAACGGTAGCTTCGACAACTACGACCTTGACGACGACAACCTTAGCGGCGATATAAATAAACTCAGCGGACAATCCGTCCCCGCAAAGCCCGAAAGCTGGACGATAAACGACGAGACGATGGACATGAACAAGTCCGAAGGCACATCGCTGTACGCGGGCATCATTCAGCTTGAAGAGGACGTGGACAAGTCAAGCGCAGTAAGCGACAAGGTGGAAAACTTCTACTTCAAGTCATCTGCTCAGGCCACCGCCGCCACAGGCATAGCCGATGAAGATTTCTTCAACAAATTCTACGGCGATAAGGACAACCCGAACTACTTTGACGAGCAGAATATGGACTCCATCGCGGGCCCCAACGTGCTTGCGATAGGCAGCAAGAACACCGACATATTTGCGGCGGGCTATTCTTCTGCAAGTTTCACGCTTTCGTCCAACTCCTACAACATGCTCAGCGTATACGCAAAGACCTACGGCACAACAAAAGCGAGCGTCTTCCTCACCGGAGAGGCTTCCGGCGCGGGCGAAAACGTCTCCGAATCAAATCAGTTTGTCATCGAGAGCGAAGCTACGTCGGACTCCGTCTGGACAAAGTACGTCTTCTTCATCAAGGTGGGCAGAAACAGCGTTTCGCTCAAGCTCAACCTGTGGCTTGGCGAGGACGTGCAATACATCGCCGACGAGGACTATCCCGACTATGAAGCGGCGGTAGAGGCGGCAAAATCCGCAGGACACGTCTTCTTCGACAACGTCTGCTCCACTACTCTGACGGATGAGGACAAGTATAACGAGGAGATAGATAAGGCCGAGGCCGCAAGCGGAGTGGAATATAAGACCCTCTCCTTCGAGACGGACAGCTTTGACCCGCTTTCAAGCTCGGTAGATTCAAGGCGTTCCCTTACTTCCCCGAACGGCTGGTCGGGCGCTGCGGGCACAAACCAAAGCTCCTCCAACACGATAAGCGGCATCATCTATGCGAAAGACGGCAACTATTATGAGACCGAAAACATCGACGGCACGGAATATGTCCGCATACTCGGCAAGGACTACACCGAGGAAAATTCCGACATAACCGTCACCGACGACGACATAAACACCTACAGGACGGAAAACGTCGACAGCACACACGCCCTCACAGACCTCGAGGTGCGCGACCTGATCGTCGAAGAAAGGCTTACGGCGCTTAAGAAAAACAACTGGATCCCCGTGGGCGGAATAGCGTCGGGCGCAAAGAGCGGCATGCACATGCTTGTCATCAACAACACGTCCAAGAGCGCGTACACCTACACCTCGAGCAGCAACACCTTCGCGGCGGGCAGCTTCTACAGAGTCAGCGTGTTTGTGCGCACATTTGGCCTCAACAACATAAATAACGACGACGACTTCAAGGACCTCACCGTTACGGACGAGGAAGTCGCAGCCGCAAAGGCCGAAAATTCCACCGCGTACAACGGCATGACCGACGATGAGATCAAAGCGGAATTGCTTGAGAAAAAGCAGGAAGAGCTGCGCGACGAAAAACAGGTCGGCGCAAACATCGAGCTGTACCTCGGCTCCGCAAACGAGACCGGAAACGAGTTCTCCTTCAAAGCCATCCGCAGCGACGAGTGGCAGGAGTACGTCTTCTATGTCAGCGCTCCCTACGACGACGTGACGTCGGTCACCGTCAAGTTGTCCCTCGGGTCCTACTCATCCAAGGAAATCGACGGCAAGACCGTGATATACGGGCTTACGACGGGCTACGCGAT
Organism: uncultured Clostridia bacterium; assembly: GCA_947589635.1. Classification (GTDB taxonomy): domain Bacteria; phylum Bacillota; class Clostridia; order Christensenellales; family CAG-917; genus CAG-475. The sequence continues at coordinate 2,509 of CANQCC010000079.1, forward strand.
GTTCGACGACGTCTCCATAACCGAGATCGAAGAGGACGAGTTCCTCGAGCAGCAGACCGCCGTCGAAGACGGAACGGCGTCCGAATATGTCAAGGTCCGCACGGTCACGGGCACGGAGAGCGGCAATACGGATGAGCCTACCACCGAGACCGAAACGCCTAAGAGCACCTTCAACCTTGAGTATCTCTGGTGGATGATCCCCACGATAGTGCTTGGACTTGTGATAATCATAGTGCTTATCGTGTACGTCGTGCGCAAGTTGCGCAAGAACGCAGGACCCAAACAGGTCAAGATCAAGAAGTCTCCCGCTTCCTCCGTCACGACTCAGACGTTGGACGAGAAGCACGAAAGGTACGATTCCGACAAAGAATAAGGCATCACGCCACAAACCCGACGCAGACCGCGTCGGGCTTTTTTTATTCTATTTTTCCCCTGCCCGCTTCAGCCCATATCGAGGCGCATTGTTTAACGCAGCGTAACGTCCTGCCTTGTCGCATATCTTAATGCCGCTTAAAAACGCATATCTGGGCTCCCCGCCAAAACATGCGTCGCAGCGCCCGCGTTATTGCATATTTTATTCTTTCCACAAGCGCATATCGAAGCTCCCGTCCTGCGCGTCGGCGCATAATCCGCGTGAAGAACTCATATTTTTTTACAATGAACAAGACTGTCAGGTCATTCTCGGTCGTAACCGGATTTGCGGTGGTGACAAGGCTTATCGCGTTTATCTTCAAGATATGGGTGTCGCGCGCGTTCGGCGCGGAGGTCGTCGGCACATATCAGATCGCGATGAGCGTCATGACCATGCTGTTCACTCTCACTTCGGGAGCGCCTACCGTGCTGTCGCGGAAAGTCGCGGAGGCAACCGGGGATATAAAAAGACAAAATTCGCTTGCCACCGCCTCGCTTATCATAGGCACGGGCATTTCGGGCGCGCTTGTCGCCCTGCTTTTCGCCCTCAAGGGCAAGCTCGGTTTCCTCTTCCCCGACGAAAGGTGCCTTCCCATATTTCTCATCTTATTGCCCACGCTTGTGACGTCCACGGCGTACGCGTCCTTCAGGAGCTGGTTTTGGGGGCGCAAAAACTTTCTGGCGTTTTCTTCCACCGAGCTGCTTGACGAAGTGGTCAAAATATTGCTTGCCGCGATATTTGCAGGCGGCGTCGTAAGTTTTGTAAGCGGCGGCGAGGCGATCGCGCTTGCCATGACGCTATCGGACGCGCTGTGCGTGGCGGTGCTTGCCGTTATGTACTTCGTAAGCGGAGGGCGCCTCTCCAAGCCAAGCGGCTTTAAGGAGCTGACTTTGCGCACTATCCCGCTGTCCGCGACAAGGATAATCACGTCGGTGACCGCGTCCGTGACCGCGCTTGCGCTGCCAAACCTGCTTGTAAAAAACGGCATGAGCGTGTCCGCCGCCACCGCGGAGTACGGCAGGATAGCGGGCATGGCAATACCTCTTATAATGGCGCCCGTCATGCTTGTAAGCTCGCTGTCGGTGGTACTAATCCCAGACGTAGCGCGCCTCAGGGCGGAGGGAGACCCGTCCGCGATACGCAACAAACTTCGCTCCGCGATAAATTTTGCCACCCTTGTCGCTTGCATATTCTTCGCGCTGTATCTTCCCCTCGGGCGGCACGTAGGCAGGCTGCTGTTCGGCGACGAAAAGGCGGGCGAGCTGGTGTCAAATTGCTCGTTCATGCTGTTTTTCATAGTCATCGCAAGCGTGACTACGCCTATGCTCAACTCGCTTGGCAAGGAGCGCGTCACGTTTTTCAACTCGCTGCTTGGCGCGGCGGCGCTTATGCCGTGCACTCTGCTGCTGCCCAAATTTATAGGCGTATATTCCATGGCGGTAGGCTCCGCGGCGTGTTTTTTGACCATATCCGTCCTCAATCTGATAGCCTTGAGGAGGCAGACGGGCGACTTTCTCGACGCGGGCAAGATGGCAAAATGCCTTGCGTTTTCAATTCCTCTCGCCCTGCTCGGCATGTTTTCGGACAGGCTCCTGACCGCCGTGGCGGGCCCCATAGTAAGCGTCGCCGTAGTGGGCGCCATGACGCTGTTTTTCCTGTTCATATTCATCCACGCTTTCAAGATAGCGGACGTTTACGCCGCGATACGCATGCTCCGCCCCGCGCGAGTAAGCGGACATAAAGCCAAAACCTCAAAGCCGAAAAAACCTCGCAAACGCTTTAAGGCGAGCGCAAAATAATTATACAAAGATAGCGTATGGGCATAAAAGCGCCGCACGCGCGCAAAATACCCATATGCTCAATTTGTTTATCAGGTGCCTTATACTTTATTTCTTTCTGCTTCTCGCAATGCGGCTTATGGGAAAGCGGCAACTCGGCGAGCTGCAGCCCTTCGAGCTTGCGATAACGCTTGTCGCAAGCGAGTTGGTGTGCATCCCCATGGCGGACGCGACCATCCCAATCATATATGGAATAATCCCGGTGTTCTCGCTGTTTTTGGTGCATATCATCATCACAAAGCTCGCCACAAAGAGCGTGCGCTTCCGCAAGTTTTTGAACGGCAAACCCGTCATCATCATAGAAAACGGTAACATCCTGCCCGAAGTCATGAAGGAGCTGAATATGAATGTGGACGACATCATGGAGGCTCTGCGCGGGGACGGCTACTTTAACCCAAGCGAGGTGGAATATGCCATACTCGAGACAAACGGAAGCCTGACCGTGTTGCCCAAGGCGGGCAGCAAGCCTCTGTCAGCGGACGACGTCGGGCTGACTCTGCCAAAGGCGGAGATCCCCGTCACGGTTATAATGGAAGGAGAATTTCTGGCGGAAAATCTGTCTAAATTGCAGGGAGTTACTATGGAGCGCATGCTGAAATTGCTCGACCGCCTCGGCATGAGACAGGAGCAAGTGCTTGTGCTGCTCGTCGCGGGAGAGAGCGTGTTTTTGCAGCCCTATAAAGGCAACTTCATCTCCGCGGAGCTTGACGAGGACGACGCGGCGGAGCTGAGCGTGCGCGTAGACGACGAAAATATGCCCGCTCCCGTCGAGCGCGGAAGCGAATACGTCAGGGACAACAGCATAAAGAAGCGCGAAAACCCTCCCCAAACAAGAGACGCCAAAGACCTTGACGAGGAGGCGGAATCGTGAAAAAAGTCATACTTGCAATAATAATTCTGCTTGTCATTCTGACCGCGGGCATACTTGAAAACGTTTACGTCAACAAGTTGTTCAACTCGCTTGACGACAGGCTTGAGGAGGCGAGCGCTTGCATATCCGACGAAGATCCGACCTCTCTTGACAAGGTGCGCAAGCTGTCCGCTTGGTGGGAAAAGAAGCGCGGATTTTTGGAGCTGTTTTCCTACTCGCCCGACCTCAGAGCGTTTTCCGTCGCGCTTGGCGAAACGGAAGGCTCGCTTGCCGAGGGGGATTTTTTGAACGCCGCCTCCAAAATTCGATCGCTGCTGACGATGTCCTCAAACATAAGGCGCGTGCTTGATTTCAACGTCGAGGATATCATCTGACCTCTCATATGCAAGCCTGCCGATACAAGCCGTCCTCATATGCGCGCCTTCGCATATGAAAGCCTTAATACAAAATGATCGCCCCTCCCTATATGAGCGCCCGCGCATATGGGAGGGGTCTATTTAAGTCTGTCCTTCAAACAATATATGTCGCCCGCGCCCACAAATATGACGAGGTCGTGCCCCGTGACGCGCGACTTTACGGCGAGAAGAGCCTCGTCGAAGGAAGTCGTAAGCGTGACGCGCTTTTTTGGATATTTTTTTCCTATTGCCGCCGCCAGCGCGTCGCTGTCCACGCCCGCGTCCTTTTTCTCTCTCGCGGCGTAGGCGGGAAGAAGGATAAGCTCGCCGCCTCCTCTTGCAAGCGCGCCCACAAAATCGTCAAGATACGCCGCCGTCCTGCTGTAAGTGTGAGGTTGAAACACGACAAGCGCCCGCCCCATCTCCGCCGCGCGCTTAAGCACGCAGGATATCTCGGTAGGGTGGTGCGCAAAATCGAAGTAGGTCGGCACGCCAAGCGAACTTTTTACTTTTTCAAACCTCCTCTTCACTCCCCGAAAATCCGCGAGGGCATTTACGCAAGCCCCTACGTCCACTCCCGCCGAGGATGCCGCCGCCGTAGCAAGCAGCGCGTTATGCATATTGTATTCGCCGCCGTCTTCAAGCCTGAGGCGATATGTATTTTCCCCATCGCATATGATATCGCCATCAAGCCTCAACTTTTTGCGGGCGAGTGACACGCCCGATATCTCCCGCGCGACGTCTTTTCCCGCTTCGGACGCGCGAAACAGAGTCGCTTGCGCGCCGCCTTCGTCCTCACAAAACGTCACGCCCATTTTGCAGCCGCGCAAAAACTCCTCGAACGCCGCCTTAGTCTCCTCTATATCCTTATAGCAGTCGGGATGGTCGCACTCCACATTGGTCACCACTCCCACGCGCGGCCTGAGGGATAAAAAACTCCGCTTATATTCGCACGCTTCCGTGACAAATCGCACGTCCTTAAGGCGCCGTCTTACGTG
>CANQCC010000080.1 GCA_947589635.1 uncultured Clostridia bacterium
TGAGCGTCGAGCGTACATAGACGTACGTGACGTGAAGGAAAAGGGCGCTGACAAAGCTATTCGCCCGTACAGGCGGTTTTACACTCTTGACATGTATTCGCCGGTGCGCGTATCAATACGTATAGTATCTCCCTCATTCACAAACATGGGCACCATCAGCTCGTAGCCGGTCTCGACGGTGGCGGGCTTGGTGGCGTTGGTGGCGGTGTTGCCGGCGACGGCGGGCTCGCACACGGTGATGAGGAGCTCAACAAAGTTGGGCGGCTCCACAGAGAAGGGAGAGCCTTGGAAGAACTTCATTGTGACGGGCATGTTTTCCTTGACGAAGTTGAGCGCGTCCTCGACCTGAGAGTGGTTAAGGGGGATCTGCTCGTAAGTTTCCTCGTCCATAAAGTAATAAAACTCGCCGTCGGTGTAAAGATATTGCATGGTCTTCGTCTCGATGTGAGCAAGTTCAAACTTTTCGGTGGGGTTGAAGGTCTGTTCCAAAACGGCGCCTGTGACGACGTTTTTCATCTTCATGCGGACAAAAGCCGCGCCCTTGCCGGGTTTGACGTGCAAAAAATCGACGACGGTCATTATCTTGTTGCCGTCATAGAGGAAGGTCACGCCCTTTCTCAAATCGCCTGCCATAACTTGTGCCATAATATGTTTCTCCTAAAATGATTTTATATTTCTCCGCCCTTGTCGGCGGTCAAGCCTATAGATATTGTATCACGCAAACGCTTGCTTGGCAAGGATTATGCGCAACAACAGGTCCTTTGCCCCATTATTCCTTATTCGGGCAGGATGATAAGCTCCGTTGGAATACGGCTTAAGGCGCCCTCGCCGACGACGAGGGTATCCTCTATGCGCACGCCGAGCTCGCCGGGCAGATATATCCCGGGCTCGATGGTGATGACCATGCCGTTTTCAAGCACGGTCTCGTCGCCCTTTCCTACGCGCGGCGCCTCGTGGATGAGTTTGCCCACTCCGTGCCCCGTCGTGTGGATAAATTTGTCGCCGTAACCCTTCTCCGAAATGTAATTGCGGCAAACCGCGTCAAGGTCGTGGCAGCTTATGCCCGCCCTCGTCGCCGCAACGCCAAGTTTCTGCGCCCTGTAGACGACGTCGTATACCTCGCGCTGTTTTTCATCCACGCGCCCGTACGCGAATGTGCGCGTGAAGTCCGAACAGTAGCCGCCGTACACCGCGCCCATGTCTATCGTGACAAGCATACCGCTTTCAAGCTTTGCGTCAGTGGGGACGTGATGAGGCTCCGCTCCGCCTGCCCCGTACGCGACTATGGTGTCGAAGGACAGACCCTCTCCTCCGTGCCTCTTCACAAAGTCCTCTATGAAATCGGCAAGTTCCTTTTCGCTCATGCCGCCCTTCACGGTCTCAAGCACCGCGTCATAGCAATCGTCAATAATCTGCACAGCGCGCTTGATAAGCGCAATTTCATCCGAAGTTTTTATAATGTCGTTTTGCATATTCGCCTCTTATTTTGCGTATTGAACGCTTCTGACCTCGCGGATGACGTTGACCTTGATCTGTCCGGGATATTCCATCTCGTTCTCAAGTTTTTCGGCGATCTCCTTTGCGAGGAAGACGGTGTTGGCGTCGTTGACCTGCTCGGGCTTGACAAGCACGCGTATCTCCCTGCCCGCCTGCACCGCGAAGGTCTGATCCACGCCGTCGAAGGACTTTGCGATCTCCTCGAGTTTTTCTATGCGCTTGACGTAGTTTTCAAGCGATTCGCGACGCGCGCCGGGACGTGCGCTTGAGATTGCGTCCGCCGCCTGAACAAGCACAGCGTCTATCGTCTGCGGGTCTATGTCGCCGTGGTGAGCGGCTATGGCGTGAATGACTTCGCTGCTTTCGCGGTACTTTTTGGCGATTTCCACGCCAAGTTGAATGTGGGTGCCTTCAAGCTCGTGATCGACGGCCTTGCCTATGTCGTGCAACAGGCCCGCGCGCCTTGCTATCTTGGGATCGACGCCAAGTTCCGCCGCCATGACCGACGCAAGCGAGGCGACCTCCACGGAGTGCTTAAGCACGTTCTGCCCATAGCTCGTACGATATTTGAGCCTGCCGAGTATCTTGATAAGTTCGGGATGCAAGCCGTGCACCTGCGCGTCAAACGCGGCGGCCTCGCCCGCTTCCTTTATGCCCGCTTCCACTTCGCGGCGCACTTTGTCGACCATCTCCTCTATGCGAGCGGGATGTATGCGACCGTCCGTGATGAGCTTTTCAAGAGTAAGCCTCGCCACCTCGCGGCGAACGGGATCAAAACTTGAAAGCGTTATGACGTCGGGAGTGTCGTCGATGATGAGGTCTACTCCCGTGGCGCTTTCAAGCGCGCGGATGTTTCTGCCCATGCGGCCGATTATCCTGCCCTTCATCTCGTCGTTGGGAAGAGAGACGACGGACACGGTGTTTTCGGTGGCGTGGTCGGCGGCGCAGCGCTGTATCGCCTGAGAGACGATGTTTTGCGCCTCTTTGACCGCATTGTCCTTTGCGTCGGCGATTATGCGTTTTGCCTCCTGAGCGGCGTCCTTTTTGACGTCTTCAAGCAGCGCCGTCCTAAGTTCGTACGCGGCCTCGTCCTTTGTCATGCCGGCGACGCGCTCCAACTCGCTTTGCACCTTTTGCTGAGCGCCGCCAAGTTCCTCCTCGATGGATTTTAGCTTTTCTTTTGTCTCGTCGATCTGCTTCTGAGCTTTTTCGATGTCCTCTGCCTTACGGTCGAGGGAGGCGTCCTTTTTGTCCTGCTGTTCCTGCCTCTTTTCGATGGCGGCTTCGCGCGCGGCGAGCTTATTTTCGGTACGCTGCCATTCCTGTTTGCGCTCTTTTGTCTCGTGTTCGAAGTCGGCGCGCATCTTTTTGCGCTGTTCTTCGGCCTCTATCAAGCCGTCCTGACGTATCGTCTTTGCTTCGAGTTTTGCTTCTTCGATAATTCTTTTCGCCTCGTCGTTGGCGTTGCCGATCTTCTTAGAGGCGCCCGTGCGATAGATGAAATACAAAACAAAACATCCAATCACCGCACCGACCGCCGCCGTAGCAACCGCAATGCCCGCAATGGCGCCGCTGCTTAACGCGGAAATAATAGTGTTGAAAAGGGTCATACCTGACCTCCATTTATATAATCAAAACCACGCTAAAGAAAACTGCGCCAAAAAGCAAAAGAGCCTTATGCCCTGCATCGACTTATCCCCGCGCCTGCGCGTCTTATCCGCGCCGCGCGCCTTCGGAAAACTCCGAAACAAAATATATATCTATACAAGTCAACATGTTTTCTATATTATAGTTTTGTCAAAAGTATTATATCTCAACTTGGCAATAAAGTCAATCATAGCGCAAAAAAAGTTGCGCCCGCCTCGCCTTTTGCAGAGTTCTTACAAAAACCGCCGCCGACGGAAAGTTTTCCCGCCGCTTTTTCCGCTCCTCGTATAATGCGCTGCCACACCAAAATATGCGATATGTGATAAGTTTTGCGGCGTTTTTAGGCGCTCGGACAAAAAAAATCTTCCGAAAATGCGGCGCGTTTTCGGAAGATACAAAACGTTATGCCAAAACTTTCATTCGCGGTTTAAGCCGTACTTTTCTCTTATGCCCGCGTCGATTTCGGCGAAAACTTCGGGATTGCTTTCAAGATAGGCGACCGCCTTATCCCTGCCCTGACCGATCTTTTCGTCGTTGTAGCTGAACCAGCTGCCGCCCTTTTGCACTATGCCCGCCTCGACCGCAAGATCAAGCACGCACGCTGTGTTGGAAATGCCCTTGCCGTACATGATGTCAAACTCCGCAACTTTGAAGGGAGGCGCGACTTTGTTTTTGACTATCTTTGCGGCGACATGGTTGCCGATGATGTCGGAGCCGTCCTTTACGGTATCCTTTTTTCGGATATCTATACGGACGGAAGCGTAAAATTTGAGCGCTTTGCCGCCTGTGGTCGTCTCCGGATTGCCGTACATGACGCCGACCTTTTCGCGCAATTGATTTATGAAAATTATCGTGCACTTGCTCTTGGAGGATACCGCTGTAAGTTTTCTGAGCGCCTGCGACATCAGCCTCGCCTGAAGACCGACGTGGCTGTCGCCCATATCGCCGTCTATCTCCGCGCGCGGAGTGAGCGCCGCGACGGAATCCACTACGATTATGTCGACCGCGCCGCTTCTTACCAACGTCTCGCAGATATCGAGAGCCTGCTCGCCGTCGTCGGGCTGAGCTATGTACAGGTCCTCAAGCCGCACGCCGAGGTTTTGCGCGTATACGGGGTCGATCGCATGCTCCGCGTCGATAAAAGCCGCCGTTCCGCCCGATTTTTGCACTTCGGCTATGCAATGCAGCGCGACCGTGGTCTTGCCCGAGGATTCCGGGCCGTAGATCTCGACTATCCTGCCCTTGGGGATGCCGCCGATGCCAAGCGCCATGTCAAGCGTGAGGCATCCCGTCGAGATTGCCTCGACAGGTTGTACGTTGTCGTCGCCGAGGCGCATGATGGAGCCCTTTCCAAACTGCTTTTCTATCTTGTCAAGAGCCTCCTGCAGGCTTTCTTCCCTTGTTTTGGGCTTTTGAATTTTGCTGTCTGCCATATGTAACTCCTTCAGCTCGCGAGAGCTATTTTCAATTTGATTATATCTTGGTCGATGTACCGTTTTCGGTACGCGATTTACAGTGTGAACACCTCGCCGCGCAAATATTTGATGAGGTAGTACAGCGCGAGATTTGCGGTCTGTTTGCGGATCTGTTCTCTTGTGCCCTCAAGGCGCCTTTCAAACGCGGTGATGAAATCGCCGCCGCCCACACCGATATACACAAGTCCTACGGGTTTGCCCTCGTCGCCGTCGGGGCCCGCAAGTCCCGTAGTGGCAAGGCCTATGTCGACGGGCGCCACGTTGAGGCCGCGCACCATCTCTATTGCGGTCTGCTTGCTGACCGCGCCGTAATTTGAAAGCGTCGTCTTCTTTACGCCGAGCCTGTCCGTTTTGGACAGCTTGTTGTAGCACACTATGCCCTCGAAAAAGTTTGCGCTTATGCCGGGAATGTCCGTGATGGCGGCGCATACAAGCCCGCCAGTCAGGCTTTCGGCGACCGCGAGAGTGCGCCCATTTCTCTTAAGCAGAGTCGCGGCAGTCTCGGCAAGTCCCATGCCGAACGCGCTGTACACCTCTGTCTCGAAGGACCTGTATACCCAGCTTTTTATGTGGTCGAAGGCGGGTTTTTTAAGCTCCGACGTCATAGTGATCGTGACGTCGAGGTTGTCCTCGACCACGTCGAAGTTTACGCCCTTATCCTTAAACGGGGCGAGCCTGCGCAGCACCTCGTCCTCTTTAAGTCCGCAAAGTTTTACTGTCTCCGTCTGCATATTTGCCTCCTGTCAGACCGTCTTGGCGATGAGGTCTATGCCGTCCGTGCCGACGACTTCCACCGTGTAGAAATTGCCCACGTCAAGCGGTTTGTCCGAAGTGAAATATACCATGCTGTCGATGTCGGGAGCCTGCCAATATGCGCGCCCCGCAAACATCTCTCGCTCGTAATCAATATCCTCATAAAGGACGTCGAAGCGGCGGCCTATGTACGTCTTCGCGCGCCTCTTTGCGCCCTCTCGCCACAGCGACGACAACTCCTTTGCCCTTGCCTCCCGCACGCGCTTTGGCAGATGTCCGCTCATCCTGTCGGCGGGAGTGCCCTCCTCGCGCGAATAGGGGAAGAATCCCGCAAAATCCACGTAGTCGCCCGCGATAAAGTCTTTGAGTTTGCCGTACGCCCGCTCGCTTTCGCCGGGGAAGCCGCATATAAACGTACTCCTCAGGGTTATCCCGCGCGAATGCACTCTCCTTGCAAGCGCGTAGGTCATCTCCTCGTTGGTATGCCTGTTCATGCGCCTTAGCACCTCGCTGTCGACGTGCTGGAGGGGGACGTCCATATACTTTACGACCTTTGGCTCGTTCGCGACAAAGTCAAGCAGTTCGTCCGTGACCATTTCTGGCTCGAGATACAGAAGGCGGATCCATTCGAAATCGAGCTTTTCAAGCTCCTGCACAAGCTGTATAAGGCTTGGCACGCCGTATATGTCCATGCCGTAACGGGACACGTCCTGCGCGACAAGGATAAGCTCCTTTACGCCATCGTCGCAAAGCCTCTCAGCCTCCTGAGCGAGGTTCATTATCGGCTCCGAACGGTAGGCGCCGCGTATGGACGGGATCGCGCAATACGTGCAGCGATTGTTGCAGCCATCCGCTATCTTCAGATACGCGGTATGCGGAGGCGTAGTCAGCATGCGGTCGCGATAAAATTTGTCTCCGCCCTCAACGCGGAAATACTTTTCCCCTCCGAAGACCGCCTCGACGGCCTTTGAGATGTTGTCGTAGTCGGCGACGCCCAAAAACGCGTCCACCTCGGGAAATTCCTCTTTGAGCTGCTCGGGATAGCGCTTTGCAAGGCAGCCCGTGACGATTATTTTTTGTCCCGTTCTTTCTTTTCGCGCCGCAAGAGCGCATATCTCGTCTATAGATTCCTGCTTGGCGCTGTCGATAAACGCGCAGGTGTTGACGATAAGCACGTCCGCCAGGTCGGGATCGGAGACGACGACGTGCCCGTCCGCGCAAAGCCTCGCGAGCATCTTTTCGGCGTCCACTCTGTTTTTATCGCATCCAAGGGAAATAACTCCTATCCTCATACGTCCTTATCCGTCTTTTTCTTATAAATTGACGATCATTCGATGTCGTCGTCCTTGCGCCCCATCTGCTGAGACAATTTGAACTCCTCAAGTTCCTCGCGGGTCATGGTGACGACGGTCTTTTTGGGATCGCGCTCGCTCTGCCCTATATAGCCGAGATCCTTTACCATGTCGACAAGGCGCGCCGCCTTCTGATATCCGTATCCCAACCTGCGCTGCACATAGGATATCGAGAAGGAATTGCCGTCCGTCTCTCTCAGCTCTATGCCGAGCTCGAGCACTTCGACAATGCCGCTGACAAGTCTGGCGTTTCTGGCGTCCTCTTTGGAGGGCTCGTCTTCCTCGCTCTTTTC